>NZ_JAZHFT010000022.1:0-81597 GCF_036541425.1 Consotaella aegiceratis | reverse complement strand
GCGCGACAGACCGCCCTCCAGCACCGCCGAAACCACCCGAGCTCGCAAATCCATCGAATAGGGTCGCGCCATCCGTGCTGGCCTCCAACTCCAGCCCGTATGGTGAATCACATTTCCAGCCCCCAGGGAATCCCAGCCCGATTCCGCCTATAGCCATCCCGCTCTAACGCAGGAGATGGCGACCCACGACCTCCTTCGGGAGGCGTTGTCCAACGGAGCGACCAGCGTCGGCGGCTGTCCCTATACCGATCCCGAGCCGGTCCGGCATATCGATCTGATCCTCGATCTGGCGGAGCGCTTCGGCGTGCCGGCCGACTTCCACATCGATTTCGATCTCGATCCGCTGGGTTCCCATCTGCCGGCTTTGGCGTCGGCGACCAAGACGCGGGGGCTCCAGGGTCGCGTCAGCGTCGGCCATGCCACCAAGCTGGCGGCCATGGCGCCGGAGGAGGCGGATCGCATGGCCGACCTTCTCGCCGACGCCGGCATCGCCGTCGTGGTTCTGCCGGCGACCGATCTCTTTCTCAACGGCCGGGAGGCCGACCGGCTTGTGCCGCGCGGCGTCGCTCGCGCCGATCGCCTGGCCGCGCGCGGCGTGCGCACGGCGATCGCCAGCAACAACATCCTCAATCCGTTCACGCCCTATGGCGATGCCTCGCTGATCCGTATGGCGAATCTCTATGCCAACGTCGCGCAACTGGCCTCCGACGACGAATTGGCGCTCGCCTTCGATATGGTGACGAGCCGGGCGGCGGAGGTCATCGGCATGACGGCGAGGCTCGCCGTCGGAGAGGCCGCTGATCTCGTGGTTCTCGATGCCGCTGATCCGGCTTCGGCCGTGCGCGAGATCGCGCCACCGGTCGCCGGTTTCAAGAACGGCCGGCAGACCTTCGATCGCCCGGCGCCCCGATTGCTGGGACCGGCGCGTCCGGGATCTTCGCTGTAGGCATTCGACCGGTGTTCCGATCGCTCAAGGCAGCGATCGAACCATATAGATGCAGTGGCTGGGCAGGCCGGGCGCGGCGAGCGGTTCGAAGCCGAGCCGCTTCTCATAGAAGGTCAGCGCCCGCCCATTGCTGGGCAGGACGCCGAGATGGATGCCCGGCGAGCCGGCGGCTGCCAGCTCCTGCATCAGATGCCTCAGCATCCGGGTGCCGAGGCCTTTGCCCTGGGCCTGGGGCAGCAGGTCGATGTGGCCGTGCGAGGGATAAGGCGCGAGCGCTTCGGGAAACGCGTATCCCGGATGATGCACGGTGCGGCGGAAGGCGTCGCTGCCCCGCCATTGGCTTTCGTCGGGGCCGGGATCGCGAACGTCCTGGCGCATCGGCTCCAGCCATTCGCTTTCCATGCGGGCGTAGAACTCGTTGCTGTCGGGCGCGCCGAGCACATAGCCGACGACGCCCTCCGGGCCGTCGAGGACGAAGGCGAAGTCGGGCTCCAGCACCTGATAGGGCACGGCGTAGAGGTTGCCGAGCAGCGTCGGATCGTCCTGCGACGCCGTCGCGTCCTCGCCGGCGTCGCCGGTCTTCAGGCAGATGTCGAGCAGCGCCGGATGGTCGTCGTCTGTCGCGCGGCGAAGCCGGTATCCGTCGCCAAAATCCACGGTCATGAGCGTGTCCTCTGCCTCGATTGATCGGCCCCGGTCGAGAGAAGGCCGAGCCGCACTATAGGCGAGAACGCCGCCGTCCGGATACGGATCGAAACCGCGGCGGCAGGCGACATGGGCCAGATCAACAGCTATTTGGCGGGCTGTGCCGCTTTCCCGGCCTCGTCGTCGGAAAACCAAATGCCGCCGAGGCGCAGCGCCGCGTGGACGAGGAGGACCAGCACCGGTACCTCGACCAGCGGGCCGATGACCGCCGCAAACGCCACGGGCGAGGCGAGGCCGAAGGCGGCGACCGCCACCGCGATCGCCAGTTCGAAATTGTTGCCGGCCGCGGTGAAGGCGACGGCCGTGGTGCGCGGATAGTCCGCCGCGATCAACCGGCCCATGGCGAAGCTCACGAGGAACTGCACGACGAAATAGATGACCAGCGGTACGGCGATCCGCAGCACGTCCAGCGGCAGGCGCACGACGTCGCCGCCCTTCAGGCTGAACATGGCGACGATGGTGAAGAGTAGGGCGGCGAGGGTGACCGGCCCGATCCTCGGCAGGAATTCTCTCTCGTACCAGGCACTTCCTTTCCGGCCGATCAGGATCCTGCGCGTCAGATATCCTGCGGCGAACGGGATGCCGAGATAGATCAGCACCGCCTGCGTGATGGTCCAGAAGCCGACGTCGACGACGCTGCCCTGAAGACCGAAGAGCGGCGGCAAGACGGAGAGGAAGATCCAGGCATAGGTCGAGAAGAACAGGATCTGGAAGATCGAGTTGAAGGCGACAAGACCGGCGACGTACTGGTTGTCGCCGCGCGCGAGCTGGTTCCAGACCAGCACCATGGCAATGCAGCGGGCAAGCCCGATCAGGATCAGGCCGGTCATGTAATCCGGACGGTCGGAGAGGAAGATCACCGCCAGCACGAACATCAGGACCGGGCCGATGATCCAGTTCTGGATCAGCGAAATCGCCAGGATGCGCTTGTCGGCGAAGATCTCGTGCAAGGCGTCGTAGCGCACGCGGGCGAGCGGCGGATACATCATCAGGATCAGGCCGATGGCGATCGGGACGTTGGTGGTGCCGACCGACAGCGCCTCCATCGCCTGGGGCAGGCCGTCGACGAAGCTCCCGAGCGCGATGCCGAGCGCCATCGCCGCAAAGATCCACAGCGTCAGATAGCGGTCGAGAAAGGACAGGCGCGAGGCCGGGCGCAGGGGGGTCATGCTTCGACTGTCCTATGCCAGAGAATGGCGGAAGCGGCGCAGAGCGTTTTCGCCTGCCGGGTTTCGAGCACCGTCGTCGGGGCGGCCGTGCGGGCGATGGGCTGGAAGCCGAGGCGGGCCAGAAAGGATTTTCGATCGGTCGTCAGGGCGTAGGCGTCGCGAACGCCGTCGCTGGCGGCGCGTCGCAGGAGCGCCTCGATGATGCGGCGGCCGAGACCGCCTCCGCGATGGTTGGCGACGACCACCACGGAGCGCAGCAGGGCGTTCTCTCCGAGCGGTTCGTAGCCGCCGACCCCCACGACCTCGCCCGTTTCGTCGGTGAAGCGCAGGAAGATGCGGCCGGCGTCGTGAACGTCCTCGGTCGGCAGGCCCTCGGCGGCAAGCAGCGTCACCAGGGCCGCATCGGGTACGACAGGCGTTGCCGTCAGGTTCACGCGGACGGCTCCGACGTGCCGACCACCTCGCCATCCTCCTTGGTGAACGATGCAATCGGATGCTCCAGAAGCGCCAGCACCTGCTCGGAGGGGCGGCAGAGTTTGGCGCCCTTGTCGGTCACCACGATCGGCCGGTTGATCAGGATCGGATGGGCGATCATCGCATCGATCAGCTGGTCGTCGGAGAGCGATGGATCATCGAGGCCGAGTTCGTCATAGGGGGTGCCCTTCCGGCGCAGGAGATCGCGCGGCGCGATCGTCATCAGGTCGAGCAGGTCCACCAGCCGTTCGCGCGAAGGCGGCGTCTTCAGATATTCGATCACCTCCGGCTCCTCGCCGGACTGGCGGATCATCGCGAGCACGTTGCGCGATGTGCCGCAGGCGGGGTTGTGATAGATCGTGACGGTCACGAGCAGACCTCCTGATCGCAGGGAGAAACGAGGCGGGCGATGTCGCCGCAGATTTCCGGGCGACCGTTGCAGCAGTCCTCGGTGAGGAACGCGAGAAGCCCACGCATTTCGTCGTATCGCGCGGCATAGAGGATGCGCCGCCCGTCGCGTCGCGAGGCGAGAAGGCCGGCGCGCTCCAGCGTCGCGAGGTGAAAGCTCATCCGCGTCGGCGGAATCGCCAGCGTATCGGCGATCTCGCCGGAGGGCAGGCCGTTAGGTCCGGCCTTCACCAGCAGACGAAAGGCCGCCAGACGATCGGCATGGGCGAGGGCCGCAAGGGCGGCGACGGCGGTTTCATCCTTCATGGATGCAATTATCCAAATAAGATTGGATAATTGCAAGCGGTATCGAGCAGTCGTTTTGGCGATTGGCAGGCGATCGCGAAAGTGAGAGGTCTACGGCGCCTCGGTCGACCGAGGTCCCTTCGGTCTTGTTGCGGAGAACCCATGAGCGCGCCTGTCCTGCTTGAAGTCTGCGTCGACGATCCGGCGGGATTGTTCGCCGCGCGAGACGGGGGTGCCGACCGCGTCGAGCTCTGCTCGGCCCTGGCGCTGGGCGGGTTGACGCCGAGCGTCGGCCTGATGCGGCTGGCTGCGGCGAGCGGGACGCCGACGGCCGCGATGATCCGGCCGCGTGTCGGCAGCTTCGTCTTCACGCCCGACGAGGTCGACGTCATGTTCGCCGATATCGAGACGGCACGTTCGCTCGGGCTTCAGGGCGTGGTGCTCGGCGCTGCGCGGCCCGACGGCGCGCTGGACGGTGCGGTGCTTGCGCGTCTTCGCGAGGCGGCCGGGCCGTTGGAGGCCTGTCTGCATCGGGTCTTCGATCTGACCCCCGATCCCTTCGAAGCCCTCGACCAGGCGGTCGCCCTCGGCTTCGATCGCATCCTCACCTCCGGCCAGCAGACGACGGCCGTGAAGGGACTGCCTCTGCTCCAACAACTGCGGGCGCATGCGGCGGGGCGGATCGCGATCTTGCCGGGCAGCGGCATCACGCCGGACAATGTGGCCCAGATCGTCGACGCGACCGGCGTGCGTCAGGTGCACGCCTCCTGCGGTGCGGTCGATGGAGAGGAAAACGCCGATCTCGTGCGATTTGGCTTTGCCCCGGCGACGCCATCCAAGCGAACGAGCGCGGCGGTGGTCCGTGACATGAAAGGCCGGCTGGATCGCCTTTGCGAGTGAATGCGACAGCGTAGCCGCTCTCGCAGCACGAGAACTACGCGCATCCGGTTGAAATCGACTTTCATGGTTGTGGCATAAAATTCACCAACCAGCTTGACTGCCTCGCTGATGTGCAGTCAGTATGAAAATCATTTTCAAGGCGCCGGGTTGGTGGTTGCGCATGAAGATCGGCATCGTCGGGCTCGGCTACAGGCTCGGCTACCTCGCCCAGGTGATGAGCGAAATTGTGCCCGACGCCCGCGTCGTCGGCTATGTCGATCCAGCGCCGGCCGGACTTCCCCTGCTTCAGAAAAAGGGCATCGCCTCCGGCCCGTCCTATGAGACCATCGAGGCGCTGGTCGCCGCCGAGAAACCCGACCTTTTGATGGTCGGCTCCCCCAATCATCTGCATCTCGACCACATCCGTACCGGGCTTGAGTTCGGCCTGAAGATCTTCTCCGAAAAGCCGGTCGTGACCACCGAAGAGCAGACCTTCGAGCTGCTCGACCTCTTGGCCCGGAGCGGTGGGCGCGATCAGGTGATGATCGGGCTGGTGCTGCGCTACGCGCCGCTCTACCGCGATCTCGTCGCCGTCCATCGCGACGGTACGCTCGGCAAGATCACCTCGATCGAGGCCTCCGAACACATCGCGCCCTATCACGGCGCCTTTTTCATGCGCGACTGGCGACGCGCCGGCGGCTGGTCGGGCGGCTTCATGCTGGAGAAGTGCTGCCACGACATCGACCTCTATCAGGGACTGGTGGGAGGACGGCCGACGCGAATCTCCAGCTTCGGCGGCCGGCGCACCTTCGTGCCGGAGAACTCGCCGGCTCTTCGCGGGATCAACGATCTGGAGGTCTATTATCGCAAGCCGAGCGGCTGGATGGGCACCGAGAAGGTGTTCGACAGCGATGGCGACATCATCGACTATCAGATGGCGATGGTGGAATTCGAAGGCGGCGAGACGCTGTCCTTCCACACCAATCTGAACGTTCCCGACGAGTTTCGCCGCTTCTGCGTGGTCGGGTCGCGCGGCATGGCGGAGGGCGACTTCGTGCGCAACTTCTTCCGCGTGCACGATGCGCACACGGCCAACAAGCTGATCGACAAGTCCTACGAGGCCTCACCGCTCTCGGTGCATTACGGCGCCGACGAGCAGATGATTGGCGACATCTTCGCCCACGTCATCGACGGCAAGCCGCTGCCGGTGTCGATCGTCGACGGATTGGCGGCCGGGCTGACGGCGATCAAGATGGACGAGGCGCGGGCACGCCGCCAGGTTATCGAGATGGCGCCGACCTGGCAGCGCTTCGACAGCTATGGACTGACCGGGGGAGGCGGCGCGCCATGAGGGCAGGAGGGGGCATGACCTCGACGCGCGACACCACGCTGTTTGCGCTGATGCTGCTCGCTCCGGCGCTGCTCTACGTCCTGGCGATCGTCGCCTACCCCCTCGTCGACACCATCCACCTGTCGTTCACCAACGCCTCGCTCGGCCCCAAGGTCAAATGGGTCGGTTGGGACAACTACGTGAAGATCTTCCACGACGATTTCGGCACGGTAGTGATGCGCACCTTCGTGTGGACGTTCTTCTCCGTGCTGATCAAGATGATCATCGGCACGTTCGGCGCGGTGATGCTGAACGCCGCCGTTCCCGGCCGCGCGGTGTTCCGCGTGCTCACCATGCCGCCCTGGGTGGTGCCGATGGCGATCGGCATCTTCATGTGGGGCTGGATGTACAACGGCCAGTTCGGCATGATCTCCGGCGTCCTGCAGAATGTCGGCCTGTCCGACGGTCCCATTCCGTTCCTCGCCTACGGCACCACGGCCTTCTGGGCGACGATCGTCACCGATGTGTGGATCGGCGTGCCGCTGGTGACGCTCTATCTGCTGGCCGCCGTACAGTCCGTGCCGCAGGACCTCTACGAGGCCGCCTGGACCGACGGCGCCGGGCGCTGGTACCGGTTTCGCCGCATCACCCTGCCGCTGATCGCGCCGGCGATGATCACCATGTCGATCCTTTCGCTGATCGCGACCTTCAACTCCTTCGACATCATCTGGATCCTGACCCGCGGCGGACCGAACGACGCGACGATGACGATGATCATCGACACCTACAAGGCCGGCATCGGCAACTATAAGTACGGCGAAGGCTCCGCCCGCGCCGTGTTGATCTGCCTGTTCCTGTCGGTCTTCACCTTCTTCTATTTCCGTATTCTCAGGCGGATTTCGGGGGACGCCGAATGAACCAGCGGCCGATGATCTACCGCTATCGCTGGTACGAGGTGATCGGGGTCTATGCCGGCATCCTCCTCTTTCTGACCTTCGTGCTCGCGCCTTTCGTCGAGGGCTTCCTGGTCTCGCTCAAGCCGCTCACGCATCTGTTCTCCAGCCCCTACAGGTTCTGGCCGGAGGAGGGCTCCTTCCAGGCCTATGTCGACATGTGGGACCACGTCCCGATGCTCGGCCGCTACATCGTCAATTCGATCCTGATCTCCGCGGCGATCACCGTCGTCGTTCTGCTGATCGTCGTGCCGGCCGCCTATGCCTTCGCCCGCTTCCGCTTTCCCGGCTCGGGCTCGATGCTCGGCGGCTTCCTGGCAATCAACATGTTCTCCGGCGCCGTTCTGCTGATCCCGCTCTATCGGATGCTGCGCGCGCTCGGGCTGTTGAACACCTATCTGGCGATGATCGTGCCGGGCATCGCCTTCCTCATCCCGTCCGGCATCTGGCTGCTCCACACCTACATGCGGCGCATCCCGCGCGAGCTCGACGAGGCCGCCTGGGTGGACGGCGCCAGCCGCTTCTACGCGTTCCGCCGCGTCGTCCTGCCGCTCGCGGCGCCCGGCATCGTGGTGGTGGCGATCGCCACCTTCATCGGCGCCTATGCCCAGCAGTTCGTCTTCGCGCTGACCTTCAATTCGAAGACGGAATACATGCCGCTGGCCGTCGGGCTGTTCGCCTTCTTCGGCCGCCAGGAGGTGATCTGGAACCAGCTCATGGCGGCGAGTTTCATCGGCATCCTGCCGGTGCTCGTCGTGTTCGTCTTCCTGCAGCGCTATCTCGTCGCCGGCATCACCGCCGGCGCCGTGAAACACTGACCTTCGACCAGGCCTACAACGAGAGGTGTTGAGAATGAGAGCAGCTTACCCATTTGCCGGCGCCGCGCTGGCCTTGATCGCCGCCACCTCCTTCGCCCAGGCGCAGGAGACGGTAAAGATGATCCAGTGCGGCGACGCGATCGCCGACGGCTATCCCGACTTCATCAAGCAGTGGGAGGAGCAGAACCCCGACTACAAGGTCGACGTCGAGGTGATCGGCTGGGCCCAGTGCCAGGACAAGGCGACGACGCTGGCCATCGCCGGCGATCCCGTGGCCTTGGCCTATATGGGATCGCGCACACTGAAACAGCTCGCCGGCAACGGTCTGCTCGTTCCCATTCCGATGACCGACGAGGAGAAAAGCAGCTACTACCCGCACATCGTCGAGACCGTCACCTTCGACGGGCAGCAATGGGGCATCCCCGTCGCCTTCTCGACCAAGGCGCTGTTCTGGAACAAGGGCTTGTTCGAAAAAGCCGGGCTCGATCCGGAAAGCCCGCCGACCACCTGGGACGAGCTCTACGACGACGCCAAGACGGTGACCGACAAGACGGACGCCAAGGGCTTCGGCCTGGTCGCCAAGACCATGGACAACACCATGCACCAATATTTGCATTGGGTGTATACAAACAACGGTTCGGTCATCGACGCCGACGGCAACATCACGCTGGACAGCCCGGAAAACCTGCAGGCGCTGGAATTCGTCAAGAAGATGGTGCCGGTGTCGGAGGAAGGCCCGACCGCCTACGAGCAGAACGAATTGATCGATCTGTTCAACGACAGCCAGATCGCCATGCTCGAGCAGGGCCCCTGGATGCGCAATCGCATCAACGACGGCATCGAATGGGGCGTGGCGCCGCTGCCGCTCGGTCCGAGCGCCCAGGGTCCCGGTACGCTGCTGATCACCGACAGCCTGGCCGTGTTCGACGGCACCGGCGTCGAGGAGGCCGCGATCTCGCTGGCCAAGTACCTGACCAACGAGGAAAACCAGTTCTACTACGAAAAGACCCAGGGCCTGACGCCGCTGCGGCCGGTGGCCGGCGTCGATGACCTGGTTTCCGAGGATCCGACCTGGAAGCCGTTCCTCGACGGCATCTCCAACGGCGGTCCCGAGCCGCTGTTCACCGACTATAAATCCTTCCAGGACTCGATCATCGCCATGATCCAGTCTGTGGTGACCGGCGACGCGGAGCCGAAGGATGCGCTGTCGAAGGCGGCCGGCGAGATCGAGGACGCCAAGTAGTCGCTCGCGACGGGACGGCGGTGCCGCCTCAGCTGGCGGCATCGCCGTTCCCGGCCTGTGCCGGGATGGCAGATCGGTGATTTGAATTGCGGAGAGGGCGGTTGGGCCAGCTTGTACTTTCCAGCGTGCGCAAGGTGTTCGGCGACAAGGAGGTCGTCAAGGGCGTCGACCTCGAGGTTCGCGACCGCGAGTTCGTCGTGCTCGTCGGTCCGTCGGGCTGCGGCAAGTCCACGCTTTTGCGCATGATCGCCGGCCTCGAATCCATCGATGGCGGCGAGGTCGCCATCGACGGCCGGCGCGTCAACGATCTGCCGCCGGTCCGGCGCGGCATCGCCATGGTGTTCCAGTCCTATGCGCTCTATCCGCATATGAGCGTGTTCGAGAACATCGCCTTTCCGCTGCGCGTGGAGCGCATGGAAGAAGGCATGCTCGCCACCAAGGTGCACGACGCGGCGCGTGTCCTGCAGCTGGAGGACTATCTCAAGCAGAGACCGGGGACGCTGTCGGGCGGTCAGCGCCAGCGCGTCGCGATCGGGCGCGCCATCGTGCGCGAGCCGAAGATCTTCCTGTTCGACGAGCCCCTGTCCAATCTCGATGCCGCGCTGCGCTCGGACATGCGCGTCGAATTGCGCGAACTGCACAAGAAGCTGCGCGCGACGATGATCTACGTCACCCACGACCAGGTCGAGGCGATGACCATGGCCGACCGCATCGTCGTCCTGAGCGCGGGCCGCATCGAGCAGGTGGGAACGCCGCTGGAGCTCTATCATCGCCCCGCCAATCTCTTCGTTGCCGGCTTCATCGGCAATCCGAAGATGAATTTCATCGAGGTAGCCTGCAAAGCCGTAAGCGAGGCCGGCGTCACCATCGCCTGGGGGCCGGCAGGCGAGGCCGAGGCGATCATCCCGGTGGAGCCCCGGCCCGGCCTTGAAGGCAAGCGGCTGACGCTGGGCATCCGCCCCGAGCACACGCTCATCGGCGACGGTGACCTGCAGCTCACCTTTACGCCCGATCTGGTCGAGCACCTGGGCATCCATTCGGTCGCCTATGGTCCGGTCGACCGGTCGAAGCATGCCTATTGCGGACTGTTTCCCGGAACGGCGGACCTGTCCGAAGACGTGCCGATGACGATCGGCTTCGATCGCGCCCATTGCCACCTCTTCGACGAGACCGGCGTGGCGCTGACGCGTGCGGCGGCCCTGGGCGAGCCCGTGACCGCCATGCCGGGGACGGGGGCCTTTCAACCCTCCGTCTCCGGCAGTCCCGGGATCGTGCTCTAGATCGCGAGGCCGACGCGCCACCGTCGCCGACACCGAGGAGCCGATCGGCGACTTTCGGGCGCAACTGAAGCAGAGATCGCCCGCTTGGGCGGGGCCGAACGATCACCTGGAGCGGCACGAGGCCGATGGACATACTGGCGACACTCCAGGGCGAAATGGAGCAGCTCTCCCGGGCGGAGCGTCGGATCTCCGACATCCTGTTTTCCGATACCGATTTCGCCGTGGGCGCCTCGATCTCGGAACTGGCGGCGCGCGCCGCGGTCTCGCCGCCGACGGTGACGCGCTTCTGCCGCCGGCTCGGCTGCCAGAGCTTTTCCGATTTCAAGGTTCGGTTGGCGCAGACGACCTTCGTCGGCAGCCGTTATCTGAAGCCGGACGGCTTGGCCATGGCTCCGGCGGACGTCGCAGAAAACATCGTCAACCGGGCGCAGACGGCGCTCTATGCCATGCATGCCTCGCTCGACCTGGAGAAGGTCGAGCAGGCGGTGGCGCGCATCGTGCGCTCCGACATGATCTACGCCTTCGGCTCGGGCGGCAATTCGGCGATGATCGCCCAGGAGATCCAGAACCGGCTGTTCCGTCTGGGGCTCCGGGTGACGGCCAGCACCGACCACCAGATGCAGCTGATGCTCGCCGCCTCGGCCAAGCCGCGCGACGTGCTGGTCGTCTCGTCCGTCTCGGGGCGCAACATGCCGCTGGTGCGGGCCCTGCAGGCGGCTGCCGACTATCGCGTCTTCTCGATCGCCATCACCCGGCCGAACTCGCCGGTCGCCGAGGCGGCGGATCTGGTGCTGGCCATCGACCTTGTCGAGGGCGTCAGCATTCTCAAGCCGACCGCGGCGCGTTTCGCCTTCCTCGGCCTGGTCGACATCGTCGCCACGCTGGCCGCCACCAAGATCGAGACGGGCGCGACCGAGAGTCTGCGCCGCATCAAGCACCAGGTGGTGGCCTATCGCGACAAGGACGACCGCGAGGCGCTCGGCGATTGAGCCGCCGGCATTCGCGGACGCCATGCACCACAAGACCGTCAGCTCACAGGAGCATCTCATGACCGCAGTCAACTGCCGCCTCGAAGCCGAATGGCAGCCGCTGTCCGGCAGCAACGGGCAGCTCGAATTCGCCCTTGTCAATCTCGGCGAGGCGCCTCTCTCCGGCTTTCGGCTCGTCTACACGTCGCTGACCCGGGCGACCCAGCCGGACGCCGTCACAGGGGCGACGCTTCTCCGGCGCTGCGCCAATTTCCACGAGATGGCGCCACCCGACGGCCTGACGCTCGCGCCGGGCGAGGCGTGGCGTTTCGTCGTCGGTGGGCTGAACCGCGGGGCTAAGCACCGCACCGACGGCGTCAGCACCGCCTATCTGACGCTGGCCGACGGCACGGCGGTCGACGTGGCGGCCGGCGATCTGCTGCTCAAGGGCGCAATCGCGACGGCGCCCGGCCCGCTGGTGCCGACAGGCGATCTCGATCTGCCGACGGCGATCCTGCCCTGGCCGCGCGAGCTGCGCTTCGGCGATTTCGCGGCGGCGCCGACCGCGCTCTATCCCGGCGACGGCACGAGCCGGGCGGCCCTGACAGCGATGGGCGAGGTGGGCGCGCTGGCGCAACGGCTGTTTCCGGGCGAGCGTGTGCCGTTCACGTTGGTTCGGGTCGAGGGCGGCCTTCCGGTCCGCTTCGATACGGACGCGGCGATGGGCACCGAAGCCTATGCGCTCGCCTTCGCGGGCGAGGGCGTCACGGTGACGAGCGGCGCGCCGGCCGGTCTGCATTATGCGCTCGTCACGCTCGCCCAGATGCTGGGAGCGGCGCATCGCGATCCGGATCGCTTCTCCTTCCCGCGGGACGGGCACATCGACGACGCGCCGCGCTACGGCTGGCGCGGCTGCCATCTGGATGTGTCTCGGCAGGTCTACCCTTTGGAGGCGGTGAAGCGCTTCGTCGATATACTCGCCTGGAACAAGATGAACCTATTCCATTGGCATCTGACCGACGACGAGGGCTGGCGCCTGGAGATCGAGGCCTATCCCGAGCTGACGACGATCGGCGCGCGGCGCGGCCCGAAGGAGGCGATGGTGCAGCAGCTCGGTGGCGGCGCCGAGACGAGCGCGGGCCACTACACTCAGGACGAGGTCCGGGCGCTGGTTGCTTCCGCCAAGCGGTTGAACATCGACATCATGCCGGAGTTCGACGTGCCGGGGCACTGCACTGCGGTGCTGGCGGCGCTGCCGCAACTGATCGATCCGGCGGAGACGCCCGCCAGCTATCATTCCGTCCAGGGCTATCCCAACAATGCGCTCAACCCCGCGCTGGAAGACACCTACGCCTTCCTGGAGACGGTGTTTTCGGAGGTCGCGTCGCTCTTTCCCTTCGCCTATGTCCATATCGGCGGCGACGAGGTCGCCGACGGCTCGTGGTTGGCCTCGCCCCGCGCGCAGGCGCTGATGAAGGACAAGGGGCTCTCCGGCACGGCCGAGCTCCAGGCGCATTTCATGCGTCGCACCAAGGAGATCCTGGCGCGTCTAGACAAAAAGCTCGCGGGCTGGGACGAGGTCTCGCATGGCGGCGGCGTCGACCCGCAAGGCACGCTTCTCGTCGCCTGGCAGCGCCCGGAATTGGGACTCGCCCTGGCGAAGGAAGGCTACGACGTGGTGATGTCGCCCGGCCAGGCCTACTATCTCGACATGGTGCAGGCCGACGACTGGCTGGAGCCGGGCACGAGCTGGGCCGGCACCGTGCCGCCGGAGCACACCTATACCTATGAGGCCGTCGCCGACTTTCCGCCCGAGCTGGCGGACAGGATGAAGGGCGTACAGGGCTGCATCTGGAGCGAGAACCTCACCTCGCGCGAGCGCTTCAACCATATGGTCTTTCCGCGCCTCGGCGCCATCGCGGAAGCCGCCTGGACGCCGAAGGACAAGAAGAGCTGGCTCCGCTTCGCCGCCATCCAGGCGATGATGCCGACGCTGTAGGGGCGGGCGACGCCGGGCCCCGCGGTCTTGGAGACAAGCCTTTCTGCCGTGGAACGGCGTCATTCTCGGCCTCCGGGCCCAGAATCCAGGCTTGAGACCGCCAAGCGACCCTACGGGACACAGGTCGGATCGGGCCGTTGCTCTGGATCCTCGGGACAAGCCCAAGGATGACGAAAGTGGAACGGACGGCGCTTTTACCTATCGCTGACCAGAATTGGCCCGCTCCGACCAGAACACTTGCGGGGTGAAGTCGAAATCCCGGTCGAAGGGGTAGGTCGGGCGGCTCGTGCGCTCGCGCGGCAGGCGCTCGACGTCCTGGTCGACGATGCCGGGCGACAGCGCCATCAGCGAGGGATTGGCGATCGGCGCGAGCTCCGGCGAGAGATAGCCGGACTTGACGACGACGATGCGCGCCGCGCGCGGGTCGAGGCCGAGCCGGGTGAAGTCCGCGATGGCGTGGAACGGGCGGCGCCGCGCCGTGACGACGAACCGGATGCCGCCGACCTTCAGCACCGCCTGGCGCTCGGTCGGCTCGTCGGTTTCCGCCAGGGTCACGACCGTCGCGGTGACGGCCAGCGGCTCGCTGTCCTGGGCGGCGATGGTGGCGCCGACCGAGACGGCGATCTCGGCACCGACGCCGGCCTCGTAGGCCGCTTCGGTCGCCGGGCGGTCGGCGATGCCGGCGAGGATGACGTCGTCCGCCTTGGCCGCGATCAGGGCGGCCAGCACATCGGTCCGGTCGCCCGCCCCGCCGGCGGTCGGATTGTCGCCGGAATCGGCCAGCACGACGGGTTTCGTCGTGGCCGTTAGCGCCTGTTGAACGCAGTCGTCGATCGAGCCGGTCTCGGTGCCGAAGACGAAGTCGGCGCGGGCCTGCCAATAGGCGAGCGCCAGGTCCCTGGCCTGCGCCTCCATCGCGGCGCGATCGGTGCCGGTCAAGACCGCGGCGGCCGTGACGCGCGGCTCGTCGGCCCAGACATAGCCGACCATCAGCGAAGCGTCCCAGATGCCGGGATTGGCGGCCGCGATGGAGGGCAGGCGCGCATAGAGCGAGCGCGCCGGCTCGTCCTCGGTCGAGGTGCGCTCGCCGGGCAGGCAAACCGGGATCGGGCACCAGCACAGGCCGGCCTGCCTCCCGCTCTCGATGTGCCGCACCAGAAGCCCCACCGCCCGGCGCATGGTCTCCTCGGCGTCGATATGCGGCGCCGTCCGGTAGGCGGTGAAAAGGTCGAGGCCGTCGATGACCGTCTGCGACAAGTTGCCGTGCAGATCGTAGCTGGCGCTGATCGGGCAATCGGGTCCGACGAGCGCGCGCACTGCGCCGACGAGATCGCCCTCGACATCCTCCATGCCGTCGACGAAGGCTGCGCCGTGCAGCGCCAGATAGACCCCGTCGACCTCGCCGAATTCCGCCATACGGCGCAAAATCTCGTCCTTGAAGGCCTCGTAGGTATCCGCGGCGAGCGGAGCGCCGGGCACGGCACGAGCGTGGAAGGTGGGCAGGAACTCGGCGTCGAAGTCGCCGAGAAAGCGGAAGGCGTCTGCGTGCAACAGCTCCTCGCCACGCAGGATCCTGAAATCCGCCGCTGTCGTCAGCGACGGGTTGTAGCTGCTGCACTCGATGTGCAGGCCACCGACGGCAATGCGCATTGTCGACCTCCCGTCCGGGTGTCAGAAAACGACCGTGGCCGAGCCATCCGGCCATGCAGTCCGGCGCTTCGATCCGGCTCGGACGACGGCTGGAGAAGTCCGCGACCAAGATCGGGATCGAAGGATCACCGGCAAGCTGCTGTTCCTACTGAAGCTTCGCCGCCGGGATTCGATCCGTCGTTCGCCGCCTATGGGCCTTTGAAGGTCAGCTGTGCTTTCCCATTGGAAACGGCATGTAGCCGACGAAACCTGTCAATTTCCATTCATCCGATAGACGAGCAAGGAAATAGAGCGTCTGCCAGTTGAGCACTTCGACGCCGCCGCCTTCGAGCGCGATCGTGCCGTCGAACTTCTTGTGGGCCACCGCCCTGTCGCCGGAGATGTCGATGTCGCGCAGGTTGGTCGCGCGAAACAGCGCCTCGCGCACCGGTTCGCCATAGCGTGTCTCCTGCGCTGCCGCAGCCTGGCGCAGCCATTCGTCGCGATAGGCTTCGAGCGTGGGAAATTCCAGGCGCCAGCTGTCCGGGCAATCGGACTTCTGGGCATGCATGCCGAAGAAACGGTCGGCCGCGAAATCGCCATCGACGATCGACCAGTCGGCAGCCAGGAAGGCCTCGATATCGCGCCTGACCAGCATATCCCAGATCGCTTTGCGGTCGGGATCGGACGGAAACGGATTGTCGGTGGCGGGCATGATCGTGCCTTTCCGGAAAAAGCGTCAGCGCAGGCGGCCGCGCGCGTCGACGGGAACGATGGCGCTGACCTCGCGCCCCTGAACCAGCACGACATCGTCGAACAGGTTGGAGACGGGACAGCAATGGTTCGGCACCACCCGGACGCGCTCGCCGACCGCAGGCTTGGCGCCGCAGGCCGACAGATCGACCACGGCGTGCTCCTCGCTGAGCGAGGCGATCACCGCATCGGGATATTCCAGGATCAGCCCATGGCCGCTGAGGCCGAGCAGGTCGCTGGTGAGCGCCTTCGATCCCGTGTCGAGCACGGCGCGGTTCTCGGTCGGCCGGGAAACGACCGTGGCCAGAACGGTGAGCGCGCAATCGTCGAGTTCGCCGGCTCCCACGTCGACCTGGAAGCGGTCCATGTAGATGTAGGTGCCGGGCCGGTATTCCGTGGCCGCCGAGACCTCGGGCGCTCGGCTGAAGCCCGGCGTTCCGCCGGTGCTGACTGTCTCCGGCCTCAGGCCGGCAGCAGTCAGGCGCTCGACCGCCTCGGCCAGCCAGGCCTGGCTTCCGGTCGTGC
The DNA here is from genome assembly GCF_036541425.1 of Consotaella aegiceratis. NCBI lineage: Bacteria > Pseudomonadati > Pseudomonadota > Alphaproteobacteria > Hyphomicrobiales > Aurantimonadaceae > Consotaella > Consotaella aegiceratis. The sequence goes on along the minus strand of NZ_JAZHFT010000022.1, from coordinate 65,233 downwards.
CGTCCTTGGCCGGATAGGTCATCAGGCCGCCGAAGACGAGGCCGGGCGCGGCGGCGATGCGGCGGGCCAGCGCAACGGCCGCCTCCAGCGTCTGGACGCCGCAGCGGCCCCCTCCGGTGTCGCATTCCACCAGCACCGCCAAAGGCTTCGGCGCATCGGCGAAGGTTTCTGCATAACCGTCGACCGTGGTGTCGCTGTCGGCCGTGACCTTGAGGTCGACGCGTGCGGCCAGCGCGCGCAGCCGGTCGAGCTTGGCTGTCCCCAGGATGTTGTAGGGCAGGAAGATATCGGTCAGCCCGCCATCGGCCATCACCTCGGCCTCGCCGATCTTCTGGCAGGTGATGCCGGAAGCGCCCAGTTCCATCTGCCGACGGGCGAAGCGCACCAGCTTGTGGGTCTTGATGTGGGGCCGCAACTTCAGCCGGTTGGCATCGGCAAAATCCTGGGCGCGCTTCAGATTGCGCTCGACCTTGTCGAGGTCGACCAAAATGGACGGCGTGTCGATATCGTCGATGGTGGGCATCGTCATCCTGTCGCTGGCCGGCGGCCGAATTGGAAGCAGCGGCCGCGAGGCCGACTGTCCGCCATCGCGCAGCGGGCGTGCATGGTGGCTCTGGGACGGACTGCGTTCCGGTTGAATCGCAGGAGTCGCTCCAGTCTCTTTGGGTCCCGCATGATGCAGGAAAGTCCGCAACGTTCCGGCATCATGCTCGAGCGGTCGATCGCGAAGCTTTTTCGACCATTCGAGAATGATCGGCCTCGCGGGCTCGTATCGCTGTTGTCGCTCAGGATATAGCCCTGACGAAGGCGAGATTGCCAGCCGAAAGACCGGCATCGACCGGGATCGCGGCTCCGGTGATGCCGGAGGCGGCCGGCGAGGCGAGAAACAGCACGGTCTCGGCCACTTCGGCCGGCGTCACCATGCGCTGCATCGGATAAAGCGCCGCGATGCGTCCTTCCAGGGCAGGGTCCTTGGCGATGCGATGGTCCCAGGCGGGCGTCCTGACCGAGCCGGGACAGACCGCGTTGGCGCGAATGCCGTCCGGTCCGAGTTCGACGGCGAGCGCCCGCATATAGGCCAGCAAGCCGGCCTTGGCCGCCGCATAGGCCGGGTTGCCATAATGCGCCAACGCGTTCACCGAGGCGACGAAGACGAAGGCGCCTGAGCCGCGCTCGCGCATCGGTCCGATCAGCGGCGTCGTCAGATGGCGCGTCCCGCTCAGATTGACGTTGAGTTCGAACGCCCACGCCTCCTCGTCCGTCTGGTCGAGCGTTTCGGCACGTGTGTATCCTGCATTGCCGACGAAGATGTCGGGCGGCCCGAACTCGGCTTCCATGGCCTCCGCCGCTTCGCGCGTTGCGTCGGCGTCCGCGAGATCGAAGGCACAGCGCGCGACGACGCCCGGGGAGGCCACCTGTTCGAGATCCTGCATATCCCTGTCGCAGAGGATCACCCGGGCACCCGCCGCCGCGAAGCGCTCCACGATCACCGAACCGATGCCGCCGCTCGCGCCGGTCACCATGACGAGGGAGTCCGCCAGAGCCTGCATTGCCGTCCGCTCCGTGGGTCGATTACGGGTCGCGACAGGGTGGCGGTGACGGCGGCAAAAGGCAATATGCGCGCGGTTCGCGCCACCGCCGATCGCGCGTCGGCGGATCAGTCCGCGCTGTCGGCCGATCGACAGGCGTGGTGCCCCTCCGGTGGTGGGCGGTCGCTGCCGGACCGTCGCGCCAGCCGCGCTTCGAAATCGTCAGCGAGATCGGCCATGGTGATGGAGGCGAGCGCCTCGCGGAATCGGATGCCGGCGGCTTCCAGGGCGGTATCGGTCGCGTCGTTGGCCGCCTGTTCCATCAGGCAGGTGGGAGCGTCGTTGGCGTTACCCAGCGCGAACAGGGTCGGCGAGCCCAGCGCTTCGTAAAGTCCGAGCAGCGTGATCTCAGACAGCGGCTTGGCCAGCGTCCAGCCGCCGCCATGCCCCTTGACCGAATGGAGATATCCCTTCTCGCGCAGGCCGGCCATCGTCCGCCGCACGACGGCGGAATTGGTGCCCAGCATCCTGCTCATCAGGTCCGACGTCGCGGGCTCCTCCATCCGGTCGAGATGGAGGAGGACGTGAAGAACCCGGGGCAGCCGGCTGTCATAGCGCATGAGCGAAGTCTCCGATCATCGAAGGATGATATAGCGCGCCGTCTCATGTAACAAAAGAGAGCACAAGAGATTGACGCCCGCAATATCATGTGTCATTTGAAGATACAAAACGGTGTGTGGCCAGGCCGCCGCCGCAAAGGGCGAAATCATGGTGCAATTGCAGGAGACAGGCGGCGCGGTCGGTGCGCGGCCAGGGCGCTGGGCCGCGGCGGCGGTCCTGTTTCTCGCCAGCTTCATGAACCTGGTCGACGTGACCATCGTCAACGTGGCGCTGCCGGCGATCCAGGCCGGGTCGGACGCCACGTCGACCGAACTCGAATGGGTGGCGGCGATCTACGTGCTGGCCTTCGCAGCCGGGCTGTTGCCGTCGGGGCGCTTCGGCGACATGGTCGGTCGCCGGCGGATCTTCGCGGTCGGCCTGGCCGGCTTCACCGTCAGCTCCGTCCTGTGCGGACTGGCGTCCGACATCGCCTTCCTGATCGCCGCGCGCGGGGTGCAGGGCCTCGCCGGCGCGATGATGGTGCCGCAGGTGCTCGCCATCCTGCACGTGATCTTTCCCGAGGAGGAAAAGAGCAAGGTGTTCGGCCTGTTTGCCATGGTCTCCAGCCTCGGCTCGGTCGCCGGCCCGGTGCTGGGTGGCGCGGTGATCTCCGCCGATCTCTGGGGGCTCGGCTGGCGTGCGATCTTCCTCATCAATCTGCCCTTGGGCATCGCCGCTCTGATCGGCACGATCCGGCTGGTTCCCGCCTTGCCGCCCGACGAGGACGTGCGGCCGGACTGGATGGGAATGGCGCTCTTCGCCTCTGCGATCGTGCTGCTCGTCCTGCCGCTGATCGAAGGCCGCAATTTCGGCTGGCCGTGGTGGAGCTTCGCCGCCATGGCGGCGTCGCTGGCGCTGGCTGGGTTCTTCCGCTCCTGGCAAGAGAGGAGGGCACGGCGCGGCAAGGCCCAGCTTCTGCCGGCGCGACTGCTCGCCAACCGCGACTTTCTCTCGGGGCTGGCGCTGGTGACGCTGCATTTTTCCGGCGCGCCAGGGCTCTTCCTGATCCTGGCGGTGTTCTTCCAGTCGGGCTTCCAGATGACACCGCTCCAGTCCGGACTGGCGACCGCACCCTTTCCCTTTGGCGTCATGCTCGCCTCGACGTTCGTCGGCCGCCTCGGCAGCCGCTTCTATCGAGGCCGCATCGCCCTCGGCGCGCTGTTCCTGGCGGTCGCCATGGTGCTCCTGAACCGGACCATCCGCGACGTCGGAGAGACGGTAGACCTGGTTCGGTTCGTCCCGCCGCTGCTCGTCGGCGGGCTGGGTATGGGCATCGCGGTGGCCGGCCTGTTCCAGTCGGTGCTCGCCTCGGTTTCGGCAGCGGATGCGGGCGCCGGATCGGGGGCGCTCCAAGCCTTCCAGCAGATCGGCGCGGTGCTGGGCATCGCCATCGTCGGCCAGATCTTCTTCGCGACGCTCGGCCCGGCTCCGCTCTTGAGCGACGCAGCCGCCGGCGCTGCCTTCATCGAGGCGGCCGCGACGGCCACCTGGTATCCGGCCGCCGTCTATGCCGGCATCGCGCTGGTCCTGACCCTTTCCCTCGCCATCAGCAGGAAGGCCTGATCCATGATCGAAGAGAATACCTCGGAACGCTTCTGGGAACGCCGTTATCAGGAGCAGTCGTCCACCAGTTCGGGACGGCCGTCTGCAGCCCTGACACGGTTCGTGGAGGGACGGGCGAGCGGCCGCGCGCTCGAACTCGGCTGCGCCAAGGGGGACGATGCGGTCTGGCTGGCCCGCCAGGGCTGGACCGTGACGGCCGTCGACGTGTCGCAGACGGCGCTCGGCTATGCGCGGAGCAACGCGGAAACCGCCGGCGTCGCCGACCGCATCCGCTTCGAGCGCCATGATCTCGGCCAGAGCTTTCCCGACGGGACGTTCGATCTGGTTACGGCCTGCTATCTCCAGTCGCCGGTCGAGTTTCCGCGCGCCGCCATCCTTCGCCGTGCCGCGGCCGCCGTGGCGCCGGGCGGCATGCTGCTGATCGCGACGCACGGCTCCGTGGCGCCCTGGTCGCGGAGCGATCCCAACACTGTCTTTTCGACGGCCGAGGAGGAGTTCGAGCAGCTAGATCTCGATCCCGAGGCCTGGGAGCGGGTCTTCGTCGGCAGTTCCGAGCGTGAGGCTCGCCATCAGGACGGCCGAACCGCGAAGGTGCTAGATATCGGCGTGGTGTTGACGCGCCGCTGAGCCGGGACGGTTCGCACCCGCCGGCAAGCCACGGTTGTTCGCATTCGCGCCGGCACGGTGCTATGTCCGGCGAACGGGGACGCTCGTCCCCCCAACGCGAACTCATGGATCAGATGCGATGAAGCAGGTCTTCGGCAAGGCTGCCGTTCCTCTGTCACCCGCCGTGCGAGCCGGCGACTTCATTTTCGTTTCCGGACAGACGCCGATCGGCGCCAATGGCGAGAATGTCGGCGGCACGATCGAGCAGCAGACCCGGCAGGTGCTGGAAAACGTCAAGGCGGCCCTGGCGCTGGCCGGTGCCGAGATGTCGGACGTGGTCAAGACCACCTGCTGGCTCGACGACGCGCGCGACTTCTCCGGCTTCAACCGCGTCTATGCCAGCTATTTCCAGCAGGAGCCGCCGGCCCGCACCACGGCCGAGTCGCGGCTGATGGCCGACATCAAGGTCGAGATCGAGGCGATCGCCTATAAGCCCCTGGCGGAGTAGGCCGGCTTCGATGCGCATCTTCACCGCCTCGCTCGCCACGGAAACCAACACGTTTTCGCCCGTGCCCACCGACCGGGCATCGTTCGAGGCGGCCTTTTATGCCGGTCCGGGCCAGCATCCGGACTGGCCGACGCTGTGCTCCTCGCCGGTGCCGATCCTGCGCCGGCGTGGCCATGCGGAAGGCTTCGAGGTGGTGGAGGGCACCGCCTGCTGGGCCGAGCCCGCCGGGCTGATCCAGCGCCAGACCTATGAAGGGCTGCGCGACGAAATCCTGGGCCAGATCCAGGCGGCGATGCCGGTCGACGGCGTCATCCTGGGCCTGCATGGCGCCATGGTGGCGCAAGGCTATAACGATCCCGAGGGGGACCTTCTGGAGCGCATGCGCGCCATCGTCGGACCCGACGTTCCGATCGCCTCCGAGTTCGACCCGCATTCGCACCTGACGGCCAAGCGCGTGGCCAATCTCGACGTGATGGCGGCATTTCTGGAATTCCCCCACACCGATTTCTTCGAGCGCGGCGAGCATCTGGTCGATCTCGGCCTGCGAACCGTGCGCGGCGAGATCAAGCCGGTCATCTCGACCTTCGACTGCCGGATGATCGACGTCTTTCCAACCAGCCGCGAGCCGATGCGCTCTTTCGTCGACCGCATCAAGGCGATGCAGGGCAGGGACGGTGTGCTGTCGGTCTCGGTCATCCATGGGTTCATGGCCGGCGACGTGGCGGCGATGGGAGCGCGGATCGTGGTCGTGACCAACGGCGACAAGGCGGCCGGCGACGAACTGGCCGAGCGCCTGGGCCGCGAGCTGTTCGCCATGCGCGGCCATACGGCCATGCCGATCCTCAAGGTCGAGGAGGGGCTCGATCACGTCGAGGCGCTGGTCGATGGCCGGCCGGACAAGCCGGTGGTGATCGCCGACATCTGGGACAATCCCGGCGGCGGCGTGGCCGGCGACGGCACGCATCTGTTGCGCCGCATGCGGGAGCGCGGCTTCGATCGGATCGGCCTCGCCGCGATCTGGGACCCGGTGGCGGTGTCCTTCGCCCATGCGGCCGGCGAGGGGGCGCGGATCAAGCTGCGCTTCGGCGGCAAATGCAGCGACATGTCGGGCGAGCCGATCGACGCGGAGGTGGAGGTCGTCCGGGTGGCGGACGAAGGCTGGCAGAGCTTCCGCGAAAGCCGGGTGACGCTCGGGCGCGCCGCGGTGGTACGCATCCTCGGCACCGAGATCGACGTGGTGCTGATCACCAGCCGCACCCAGACCTACGAGCCGGACATCTTTTCCAATCTCGGCGTCGATCCGTCGGCAAAGGCCGTGCTCCTGGTCAAGTCGACCAACCATTTCCATGCCGGCTTTGCCCCTGTGGCGTCAGAGATCGTCTATATCGATGCGCCGTCGACCTATCCGAGCGATCCCCGAACCACGGCCTATGCGAAGCTCGAACGGCCGATCTGGCCGCGGGTCGACGATCCCTTCGCCTGAGCGGTCGGCCTCCGGCGGCGGGTCTGGCATTTCGATTGGCCCACCCGCCGAAGGGTGATAGAGCCGAAGGGTGTTGGCCTGCCGACGCGGGGCGCATGGCGCGGAGGCGGCCGCTGATCCAGGGCCTGGGAGGGCCGATTGCCAATGCCGAACGATACGATCGCAAGCGCCGAGATCGAGACGCTGCTCGACGCGATGACGCTGGACGAGCAGGTTTCGCTGCTGTCGGGCGAGGATTCCTGGTCGCTGCCGGCGATCGAGAGGCTGAATATCGGCAAGTTGCGGGTGACCGACGGCCCCAATGGCGCGCGGGGCTTCGGATCGGTGTTCGGCGGCGTGAAGTCTGCCTGCTTCCCGGCCGGCATCGCGCTCGGCGCCACCTGGAACGTCGAACTGGTCGAGGAGGTTGGCGCCGCGCTGGCCAACCAGGCCAGGGCGAAGGGCGCCCACATGCTGCTGGCGCCGACCGTCAACATCCACCGCTCGGTGACCAATGGGCGCAATTTCGAATGCTATTCGGAGGATCCGATCCTCACCGCCGAGCTGGCGACGGCCTACATCAGGGGCCTGCAGGCGAACGGCATCGGCGCGACCGTCAAGCACTTCGTCGGCAACGAGTCGGAGATCGAGCGCGCCACCATCTCCTCGGTCATCGACGAGCGCGCCCTGCGCGAAATCTATCTGATCCCGTTCGAATGGGCGGTGAAGGCGGCCGGCAGCTGGGGCATCATGACCTCCTACAACCGGTTGGACGGCACCTACACTTCGGAGCACCCCTGGCTGCTCGGCGAGGTGCTGCATGGCGACTGGGCCTATGACGGCGTGGCGATGTCGGACTGGTTCGGCTCGCACTCGACCGCGCCCACCGTCAATGCCGGGCTCGACCTGGAGATGCCCGGACCAACCCGCGACCGTGGCGCCAAGCTGGTCGAAGCGGTGAAGGCCGGTGCCGTGTCCGATGCGACGATCCGGGCACGGGCCCGCGCGGTCCTCACTGTCATGGCGCGCACCGGCGCGCTGCACGACCTCGAACAACGCGAGGAGCGTACCGAGGACCGGCCGCAGGACCGCGAGTTGATCCGGCGGGCGGGCGCCGAGGCCTGCGTGCTTCTGAAGAACGAGGCGCTGCTGCCGCTGTCGGGCGGCGTCACGGTTGCGGTGATCGGCCCGAACGCCAAGACCGCCCAGATCATGGGCGGCGGCAGTGCGCAGCTCAATCCCATCCACCGGGTGAGCCCCTGGGATGGTCTGGTTGCTGCGCTCGGCGAGCCCCGTCTGCGTTATGCGCCGGGCTGCACCAACCATCGCTGGGAACCGCTGCTGACGGGCCGGCTGCGTGTCGACTATTTCGCCAACACCGACTGCTCGGGCGAGCCGGTCTATTCCGAAACGGCGGCCGAGGCGCTCGCCTTCTTCACCGACGCCATCGCCGGCGGCAAGGTCGACCCGGACCGCTTCTCGGTTCGGCTGACGGCGACCTATACGCCCGATGCGAGCGGGGCCTACCGCGTCGGTCTGGCTGCCGCCGGCTATGCCAAGGCCTATGTCGACGGCGTGCTGGTCGCGGATGCCGCGACCGGCTGGCGCCGCGGCCGCACCTTCTTCGAAGAGGGATGCGACGAGGTCGTCGGCATCGTCGAGATGGAGGCGGGGCGCGCCTACGAGATGGTGATGGAATTCGCGACCAAGGACCACGTCATCCACAACATCGCCGCCTATCGCCTCGGCGTCGGGCTGCCGATGGACGAGGAAGCGATCGCCGAGGCCGCCGCACAGGCGGCTGCGTGCGACGTCGCGATCGTCTGCGTCGGGCGCAATGGCGAGTGGGACACCGAGGGCAGCGACCTCGACGACATCGCGCTGCCGGGCCGGCAGGACGCCCTGGTGGCGGCCGTGGCCAGGGCCAATCCGAAGACGGTCGTGGTGTTGCAGACCGGTGGACCGGTGGAGATGCCGTGGCTCGACGGCGTCGCAGCCGTGCTGGAAGCCTGGTATCCGGGGCAGGAAGCCGGCCATGCCATCGCCGACGTGCTGACCGGCAAGGCTGAGCCTTCGGGTCGGCTGCCGCAGAGCTTCCCGGCCCGATGGGCCGACAATCCGACCCATACGGACGATCCCAAGGTCTATCCGGGCGAGGACGGCGAGGTGGTCTATGGCGAAGGCCTGTTCATCGGCTACCGGCATTACGACCGCGCCGGCATCCAGCCTCTGTTCCCCTTCGGCTTCGGGCTCGGCTATGCCCGCTTCGAGCTGTCGGACCTGGCGGTCGATGCCGGCCGTTTCGAGAGCGACGGCGCGGTCTCCGTGGCGCTCGACGTGACGAATACGAGCGAACGGGCCGGCGCCTGCGTGGTCCAGCTTTATGTCGCGCCGGACAGCCCGACGGTGGAACGGCCGGAGAAGGAGCTGAAGGCCTTTGCCAAGGTGGCGCTCGATCCCGGCCAGTCGAAGACGGTGAGGCTGGCGCTCGATGCCCGCGCCTTTGCCTATTTCGACGGGGGAGCCCGCCAATGGGTCGTCGAGCCGGGCCGCTATGCGATCCGCCTCGGCACCGACGCGGCGACGCTGCCTTTGTCGAAGACCATCAGCCGGACCACGCGGATCGAGCTGAAACCGTAGCCGGTGGGGCGGCTGACGACGATCGACGTCTCGGCAGGACTGCCGCTTCTTTCGCGCGCGGGATGGCTTGCAGACCCATCCCGGCCGTCCCTCCGGCCGATTGCGATTTGTGACTTGATGTTGGGCTTCAGCGCTCCTTCAACGCGGCAATGAGAGCTCTGAGCGCCGGGGGAACTTGGCGGCGGCTTGAATGATAGAGGTGGCAGCCCGGAAACATCGGGCACCATTCCGCGAGCACCTGGACAAGCCGGCCGGTCGCGATGTCTTCGGCGACGTCGTGCTCCATCAGATAGCCAAGCCCCGCACCCGCCCGCACGGCCGCTGCCGCGAGATGGCGTTCGTTGACGACGAGCGACCCGTCCGGCCGAATGTTGATGTCACGGCCATCGTGCTCGAACTCCCAGGGCAGAAGTCCTCCGCTCGATTTGAGACGGTAGTTGACGCAGAGGTGGCGATCGAGCTCGAAGGGCGTCGCCGGCTTTGGATAGCGCTCGAAATAATCCGGCGTTGCCACGAGCACGGTGCGCAGGTCCGGGCCGATGCGCACGGCGATCATATCCTTTTCCACGCCCTCGCCGAAGCGAATACCGGCGTCGAAACCGGCCGCGACGATGTCGGTCAGGTTGTCGTCGACGTCGACCTCGACGTTCACGCCCGGGTTGGCCAGGAGAAAGCCAGGAAGTTTGGGCTCCAGAATTGTCTGCGCGGCGTAGGCGAAGGTGGTGATCCGCACCGTCCCCGACGGCGCCTCGCGCCAATCGGCCAGGGCGGCGAGGCCGTCCTCGATCTCGGCCAGTGCCGGCGCCAGTGACCGAAGCAGGCGTTCGCCGGCGTCGGTGGGCGCGACGCTGCGTGTGGTGCGGGCCAGGAGACGGACGCCGAGCCGTTGTTCCAGGCCGCGTATCGCATGGCTGAGCGCCGATGGCGACATGGAAAGCTGCGCCGCCGCTCGGGTGAAGCTGCGTTCGCGGGCGATCGCCGCGAACGCCAAGAGATTGTTGAGCTCTCCTCTTTGCATTGCTGCATGCTGCTCATAAGCCCATGCGAAGTTCAATGGCTAATGTTCGAGGTTTGGAGCGGTTAGGTCTCAGACGGTTGCCGCATCCTGGCGGCAGAGTTGCATGGAGACGACGGATGGACCTCACCCACTATCGCACCCTCGGCCGATCGGGACTGCTCGTCAGCCCGCTGGCGCTCGGGACGATGACCTTCGGAGCCGGACGTTGGGGCACCGATGCAAAGAGCTCGCGGGCCGTGTTCGATGCCTATGTGGAGGCCGGCGGCAACTTCGTGGATACCGCCGACATCTATTCGTCCGGGCGTAGCGAGGAGATGCTCGGCGCTTTCGTTACGGACGCCGGCCTGCGCGACAGACTCGTCATTGCGACGAAAGCCGGATTCCCGCGACAGCCAGGAAATCCGCAAGCCGGCGGCAACGGCGCCAAGAACCTTCGCCTCGGGCTCGAATCCTCCCTGAGGCGCCTGCGGACCGACTATGTCGACATGTACTGGGTCCATGTCTGGGACCGGGTCACGCCGGCCGAGGAGGTGCTTCAGACGCTCGCCGATGCCGTGAGAGCCGGCAAGATCCTGCATTACGGTTTCTCCAACGCGCCGGCCTGGTACGTCGCCAAGATCGCGACTCTCGCCAAGGCTCACGGCCTGCCGGTGCCGATCGGGCTTCAGTATCAGTATTCGCTGGTCGACCGGGGCGTCGAATTCGAGATTCTGCCGGCGGGCCGGGAATTCGGTCTCGGTCTCGTGCCCTGGAGCCCGCTGGGAGGGGGATTGCTCACCGGCAAATATGGGCGCGACATGCTGACCCAGGCCGGCCGTGCGGCAAGGGTGCCGAACGAGGGCGCATCGACGGATCTCGAAGGCGGCCAGAGCGACGGACGCCTGAACGGCGACAATCCTTTTGGAGGCATGCTCTTTACGCCGCGCAACTTCGACATCGTGGATGTCCTGCGCGTCGTGGCGGAGGAGGTCGGTCGCTCTCTGGCCGAAGTCGCGCTGGCCTGGGTCGGCACCCGTCCAGGGGTCTCTTCGGTCCTGATCGGCGCAAGTCGGCCGGAGCAGATGAAGCAGAATGTCTCCTCGCTCGATATCGAATTCAGCCCCGATCAGCGCGAGCGACTGGAGATCGCCAGCGCATTGCCGACGATCAATCCGTATTTCATCTTCCAGCTACCGCCCGAAATGCGGTTTGGGGTGCCTTCGGTCGAGCCCTGGGAGGGACGCGCGGCGTAGCGATCAGCGCGTCGCCACGCCGGTCGGCGTCGCGATTCGTGGATAATAGTCCGAGGCATCGAGCGAGGAGGGACGCCCGGCGAGGCCCAGGCTTGTTTCCTCCGCCGGCGTCTCGGCGATGACCTGGCCGCGCCGGATGACAAAGAGGCGGCGGGCACGCAGCCGGATCGCCTCGACCGGATCGTGCGCCTGGAGCATCACCAGGTCGGCATTGCAGCCGACCTCAAGGCCGTATCCTTCCAGATGCATGACCTTGGCGGGGCCAGTGGTCACGGCGTCGAAGCAGTGCGCCATCGCCTCGCGGCTGGTCATCTGGCCGACGTGCAGCGCCATGTGCGCGACGTCCAGCATGTCGGCGCCGCCCAGCGAGTACCAGGGATCCATGCAGCAATCCTGGCCGAAGGCGACGTTGATGCCGAGGCTCAGCATCTCCGGCACGCGGGTCATGCCCCGGCGCTTCGGATAGGTGTCGTGGCGGCCCTGGAGCACGATGTTGATCAGCGGATTGGGGATCGCGTGGACCTGCGCTTCGGCGATCAGCGGCAGGAGCTTGGAGACGTAGTAATTGTCCATGGAGTGCATGGAGGTCAGGTGCGAACCGGCGACGCGGCCCTGGAGGCCCAAGCGCTGGGTCTCGTAGGCCAGCGTTTCGATGTGGCGCGACAGCGGATCGTCGCTCTCGTCGCAATGCATGTCGACCATCAGGCCACGCCCGGCGGCGATTTCGCACAGCGCCGTGACGCTCGCCGCGCCGTCGGCCATGCTGCGCTCGAAATGCGGAATGCCGCCGACGATGTCGACGCCCTTGTCGAGCGCTCGCTTCAGGTTTTCCGCTGCCGTCGGCGAACGGAAATAGCCGTCCTGCGGGAAGGCGACGAGCTGCAGGTCGAGATAGGGCGTGACTTGTCGCTTCACCTCCAGCAGCGCGTCGACAGCGGTCAGCCGGTCGTCGCAGATGTCGACATGGCTGCGCACCGCGAGCAGCCCTTTCGACACCGCGAGATCGCAATAGCGCAGCGCCCGCTCGATCACCGCTTCGGGCGTGAGCAGCGGCTTCAACTCGCCCCAGAGCGCGATGCCTTCGAGCAGGGTGCCGGAGACGTTCATGCGTGGCTGGCCGAGCGACAGCGTCGCATCCATGTGGAAGTGGCAGTCGACGAAGGGCGGTGAGACCAGCCGCCCCGTCGCGTCGATCACCCGGCCGGCCTCGCCCTGAATGTTCGTCTCGACCGCGACGATCTTGCCGCCCGCGCAGGCGATGTCGATGCCGGTGCGGCCATCGGGGAGGGTCGCGTTCTTGACGAGGAGGTCGAAGGACATCAGCGTTCCTCCTTGCGGAACGGCACGAGCAGGGCGGCGGGCGCGCGGGCGTTGCGCGAGACGAGCGCCATGGCGACGATGGTCATGACGAAGGGCAGCATCAAAAAGACCTGATAGGGCAGGTGCAGCACGTTGTTCGCCTGGAGCCGCAACTGCAAGGCTTCGAGCGCCGCGAAGAGCAGCGCGCCGGCGGCGCAGCGCCAGGGGCTCCACAGGCCGAAGACGACGAGCGCGATCGCCACCCAGCCGCGCCCGGAGACGACGCCGAAGGTGAAGGCGTTGAACTGCGAGATCGACAGAAACGCGCCGGCGATCCCCATCAGCCCGCTGCCGATGATCAGAGCCTGCGTGCGCATGCCCCAGACGCTGACGCCGGCTGCATCGGCCGCGCGGGGATTCTCGCCGACGGTGCGAAGGTCGAGGCCCCAGGGCGTGCGATAGAGCAGCCAGGCCGTCGCCGGCACCGCCAGAAGCGCGAGATAGGTCAGCGGCGATTGCGCAAAGAGGATCGGGCCCACGACCGGCATGTCCGACAGGCCGGGGATCGCTAGCGGCTGGAACGGCACGACGTTGGGCGGCGAGGCCGGCTGGCCGAAGATCAGCCGGTAGAGATAGAAGGCGAGGCCGGTGGTGAGCAGCGTCGTGCCGATGCCCGAGACGTGCTGGCTGACGCCGAGCACGACCGCCAGGAATGTCATCAGCAGGCCGGCGACCATGCCGACGGCCAACGCTGCGGCAACGCCGAGCCAGAGGCTGCCGGTGAAATAGGCGCCGGTGAAGCCGGCCATGGCGCCGAGCAGCATGGTGCCCTCGATGCCGAGATTGAGGACGCCCGAGCGCTCGCAATAGAGTTCGCCGAGCGTCGCCAAGAGCAGTGGCGTCGAGATGCGGATCAGCGCGGCGAAGAAGCCGGCATCGAACAGGCTGGCGAGAAGGTCCATCAGCCGGCCTCCACTGTGGAGGTCGAAGCGGGCCGCGCGATGCGCAGCCGGTAGACGGCGAAGAGCCGCCCGGCGACCATGGTGACCAGCGCCACGCCCTGGATCACGTCGGCCAGATAGATCGGCACGCCGGTCGAACGCGCCATGGTGCCGGCGCCGTTGAAGATGACGGCGAAGAACAGGGCGGCGGGAATGGCGCCGAGCGGATTAAGCTCTGCCAGCGTCGCCACGACGATGCCGGCATAGCCGTAGCCGGAGGTGATGTCGGCTGTCACCTGAAAGCGCACGCCGCCCACTTCGCCGGCCCCGGCCAGCCCCGCCAGGGCGCCGGAGATCAGCGCCGCCACCAGGATCACGCGCTCGACTTTGATGCCGGCATAGGCGGAGGCGGCCGGATTGTGTCCGACGGCGCGAATCTTGAAGCCGAGCGTGGTGCGGGCGACCATCCAGGTGGCGGCAAGTGCGGCGAGAAGCGCCAAAAGCACGCCGAGATGGACGTGAACGAAGGGCAGGAAGGGAAACTCCGCTTCCATGCGAATCGACGGGGCGTTGGGATAGCCACTCCCGTCGCGCCAGGGGCCTTCCAGCAGCGCAGTCACGCCATAAAGCATGATGAAGTTGAGAAGGAGCGTGGTGACGACGTCGTCGACCTTGAGCTTCACCTTGAGGAGCGCTGGCAACAGCGCCCAGAGCGCACCGAAGACCGCGGCACCCATCACCATCAGGGGCACCAGGCTGAAGGCCGGCAGCCAAGCGCGCTCGCCGATGTAGCAGGCGGCGACCGCGCCGGCCATGAGCTGGCCCTCGGCACCGATGTTCCAGAACTTGGCGCGGAAGGCGACGGCGACGGCGAGCCCGGTGAAGAGCAGGGGCGCCGCCTTCACCAGCGTATCCTGGACGTCGTAGCCGGAACGGAAGGTCGAGAAGAGCAGCAGCCGATAGGCCTCGATCACGTTGGCGCCGGAGAGCGCCACCAGGCCCGAGCACAGGATCAGCGTGACGATCACCGCGCCGATCGGGATGGCGATCTGCAGAGCTAGCGGCGTCTCCTGCCGCCGTTCGAGCCGGAAGCGGATCATGCGGCCTGCTCCTCGACGCCCGCCATCAGCAGGCCGATGCGCTCGACGCTCGCCTCGGCCATGGGCATCTCGGCCAGGATGCGCCCATCATACATGACCGCGATGCGGTCGGAGAGGGCGAACAGCTCCTCCAGGTCCTCGCTGATCAGCAGCACGCCGCCGCCTCGCGCGCGCAGATCGAGAAACTGGCCGTGAATGAATTCGGTGGCGCCGACATCGATGCCGCGCGTCGGCTGAGCCGCCAGAAGGATGCGCGGGTCGTTGGCGATCTCGCGAGCGAGCAACGCCTTCTGCAGATTGCCGCCGGAGAGGTTGCCGGTCCGCGCCTCCGGGCCGGAGGTGCGGATATCGAAACGGTCGATCTGTCGCCGGGCGAAATCGCGGATCGCGGCGCGGTCGAGCAGGCCGCGCCGGCTGAACGGCGCCGCGTCGATCCAGGGCAGCGCCATCGACTCGGCGAGCGGCATCGCCCCGATCATGCCGGTGGTTAGCCGATCCTCCGGCACTCGGCCGATCTTCGAGGCCTGCATCCGCTTGGGCGAAGGATGCTCCACGACCGCGCCGTCGACCGAGACCGTGCCGCTTGTCGGCGCGAGTACGCCGGCCACTACGTCGGCCAGTTCGCGCTGGCCGTTGCCCGAGACGCCGGCGATGCCGACGATCTCGCCGGCACGAAGCGTCAGCGAGACATCGCGGAGCGCCAGATGGCCCTCGCCGGAGGTCGAAACACGGTCGAGCGAGAGCAGCGGCGCGCCGAGGGCGATGGCCGGTTTTGCCGGCGGCGCCAAGTCGCGCCCGCACATCAGCCGCGCCAGTTCGGGCTTCGACAGGCCGCCGTCGTTCGGTCGCTCCGCCACGACCCTGCCGTGGCGCATGACGAGAATGTCGGAGGTGATTTCAAGGACCTCGCCGAGCTTGTGCGAGATGAAGATGACGCCGATGCCGCGCGCCGTCATCGAGCGCAGCGCACGGAACAGCCCGTCCGTCTCGCGCGGCGTCAGCGTCGCCGTCGGCTCGTCGAGCACCAGGATGCGCGCGCCGCGCACCAGCGACTTGGCGATCTCGACGCGCTGCTGTTCGCCGACCGAAAGGTCGCCGACCAGCCGGTTCGGGTCGAGCGTCAAATGATAGTCGGCACCGATCTGCTTCAGGCGCTCGGTGGCCACGGCCCGCGACAGCCGGCCGTCGGGGCCGGATTTTCCGACGATCAGGTTCTCCAGGACGGTGTGGCGGGGCACCAGCTGAAAGTGCTGGTGCACCATGCCGATGCCGTAGTTCAGCGCGTCGGCCGAATTGCGGATGGCGACCGGTCGCCCTTCCACCTCGATCGTTCCCGCATCGGCCGCGTAGGTGCCGAAGAGGATGTTCATCAAGGTGGTCTTGCCCGCTCCGTTCTCTCCCAGCAGCCCGAGGATGCCGCCGGCGCGGAGCGTCAGATCGACATCGGCGACGGCCTGGACGGGGCCGAAGCGCTTGGAGATGCCGCGCATCGAAACGAGCGGCGCGGTGGAGGATGGGGCGGATGATGTCATGGCGTCATGGGACTGTCGCCCTTGCCGAGGCACGACCAAACCCGTTCCGTGAGGCGGCCTCGCAGAACGGGTCGGACACTGGGGCCGCTGCGAAGGGTGAGCTTGGAGATTGCCGGCCTACTCCGAAACCGGCGTCGATTCGTCGACCGGCACGCGGAAGTCGCCGGCCATGATCGCCGCCTCCTTGTCCTTCACCATCTGCATGGCGTCGGCCGGCAGCTTCTCTTCCCAGCCATGGAAGGGCGCGAGCGTGGCGCCGCCCTTGGCCATGAAGGAGAAGGTTCCGTAGTCCTGCGCGGTGTAGACGTCGGCCTTCACCTGCTTGATCGCCGTCTCGATGGTCGGCGTCATGTCCCAGACCGGGCCGGTGATCACCGTGTCGGGCGCGAGCTCAGACTGGTCCGACATGTTGGAGATGGCGTAGACGCCCTTCTCCTTCGCCGCCTCGATGACGCCGAAGCGCTCGGCATAGACCACGTCGACGCCCGCATCGATCTGCGCCAGAGCGGCTTCCTTGGCCTTCGGCGGATCGAAGAACGAGCCGATGAAGGTGACCTTGCATTTGACCTCGGCGTTCACTTCCTTGGCGCCGGAGCAGAAGGCGTTGGTGAGGCGGGCGACCTCGGGAATATCCATCGCCGCGACCGTGCCGATCATGTTCGACTTGGTCATCTTGCCGGCGATCATGCCCGACAGGTAGGCCGGCTCGTGGATCCAGTTGTCGAAGACCGAGAAGTTCGGGTCGGCCGGGCCCTGTCCTGAGCCCATGACGAAGGCGACGTCGGGAAACTCGCGCGCCACGCGCCGGGCGATGTCCTCGGCGGCGAAGGCGTCGCCGGTGATGAACTGGTAGCCGTCGCGGGCGAACTCGCGCATCACGCGCGGATAATCGGAGGAGGAGACGCTTTCCGCCCACTTGTAGTCGACGTCGAGATCGTCCTGCGCCTTCAGCATCGCCTCATGGATCTGGTTGACCCAGGGTTCCTCGATCGGGGTCGAGAAGATCGCCGCAACCTTCATCTTCTCCTGCGCCACGGCGCCCGAGGCCGCGGAAACGGCAAACACCGCAGCAGCCGCCAGCTGCAGAACAGTGCGCCGTCCAAAGGTGCCGGCCCGGCGGGCCTCCAGCTTCTCGATCCCCGATGCCATACGCCTCTCCTTGTCGATTTCCCCAGCGGAATGGGATTGCCGGTGAAGCTTAGGAGGAGCCGCGAGACTTTGTCCATATGCGGAGGAGGGCAGGCCGTGTCTATTTATGACGCACGCAACCGAATGATGCAGATGAGAGCGCAGCCGGCAAAGCGGCCGAATGCGGCCACCTCGTTCATCCTGGTTCCAGGCTATTCTCGCCAACCGTCTGAAAGTCCGAAGTTCATCGGGACATGGCCGGAGGCGTCGGCCGCTGGAGGCAGGCGGTTGCCGGGCGTTCGAGGCGGCCGGTCGACGACGGAACGGACAACCGATGCGCGATCGGGCCGGTCCGATCAGATGTGGAGATCTCGATCCGACAGGAAAAAGGCCGACGAAGGCGCCCAAAACGTAAGGCGTTTTCGTCGGCCGTCTGCGTCTGGGGGAGGCGGGGCGAGCCGTCGGATCGCGCCAGACAGCGCTTACGCTGATTTCCTGGCGACGACACGAGGCGCGGGTGCGGCACCGCCGCTGGTGCTGAACCGCCGCATCAGGTCCGCCAGTTGGCGAGTTTCCGACATCAGGTTCTGTGCCGCCGCCGTCGTTTCCTCGACCATCGCCGCGTTCTGCTGGGTGACCTTGTCCATCTGATCGGCGGCTGTCGAGACCTCCTTCAGCGTGGTCGCCTGTTCGCTGGCATTCTGGGCGATCTCGCTGACCACGCGGCTCATGGCGCGGACCTGCTCGACGATCTCCTCCAGGCTCTTGCCCGACGCCGCCACCAGTTCGACGCCGTGTCCGACCTCCTCGTTCGAGGTCGAGATCAATGCCTTGATCTCCTTGGCGGCTTCGGCCGAGCGCTGGGCCAGCGCGCGCACTTCCTGCGCGACGACGGCAAAACCCTTGCCGGCTTCGCCGGCGCGGGCCGCCTCGACGCCGGCGTTCAGGGCGAGGAGATTGGTCTGGAAGGCGATTTCGTCGATCACGCCGATGATCGTGCCGATCTTGTGCGACGAGTCCTCGATCCTGTTCATCGCGATGGTCGCCTCGGAGACGATGGCACCGCCCTTCTCGGCGTTCTGGAGCGCTGTCGTCGCCGTGTTTTTGGCCTTGGTCGCTTCCGCCGCCGTGCCGTTGATGCCGCGCGAGACTTCGGACAGGGCGGCAACGGTCTGTTCCAGATTGGCGGCCTGCTGCTCGGTCCGCTCGGACAGGTCCGATGCAGCCGTGCCGATCTCGTTCATGCCTTCGCCGATGGTGCCGGAGGCGTGCTTCACCTGCCGCATGGCGTCTTCCAACGTGTCGAGTGCCTTGTTGAAATCGACGCGCAACTGATCGAGCTCGGGCGGCAGGCTGTGGCCGATGCGGCGTTCCAGGTGCCCTTGAGCCAGATCGCTCAGGGCCTCACCCACTTCCGTGACGGCGGCCACGCGCTCGGTGACGTCGGTCGCGTATTTCACCACCTTCATTACCGTGCCATGGCTGTCGAGGATCGGGTTGTAGGAGCCCTGGATCCAGACTTCGCGGCCGCCCTTGCCGATGCGCTTGTATTCGCTGGACTGGTAGCGGCCGGCCCTGAGCTCCTCCCAGAATGTCCTGTAGTCGGCGCTGTCCCGGTGCGCTGGCTCGACGAACATGCTGTGATGCTTTCCGACGATCTCGGAAAGTTGATAGCCCAGGGTCTTGAGGAAATTTTCGTTGGCATGGACGATCGTGCCGTCGATCTTGAATTCGATCACGGCCTGGGAACGGCCCACCGCCTCGATCTGGCCGGTGTAGTCCTGATTGAGCAGGCGTTCCTTCGCATCGGCCCATTCCACCACGAAGCCGAGAGTGCGTGACCCCTCCCGCAACGGCGTGACCACCAGATCGAAGGTCCAACTGCCGACCTTGATCGTCGCGTTGTGAGGCGTTTGCAGCGCGGCCAGCATGCCGCGCTGATGGCTCGGGTTCTTGTGAAAGACGTCGATATTGCTGCCGACCAGCGTCGCGACGCTGAAGTTGGGAAGCTCTTTTTTCAGCTCGTGCTCGGCGTCCTTGAGCAAGGTCTGCAGCGTCGGGTTGAGATAGATGATGCGCAGATCGTGGTCGGCAATCATCACGTTGGTACGCAGGGCGCACAGCGCATGAAGCTTATGCGACGTGTGATTGCTTTTCAGGAAGCCGAGCGACATGGGTGTCCTCACTCTGGAACGGGCACGACATCCGGCTGATCTGACTGCAAGTTGAATTCCGGATTAAATATCAACTTGAGAAGGTGTTTCCACCAAACCTCCTCCTGCTTAAACGCCAAGTCGTAAAACTACATTTAATCCGGGCCAATTGGATATCAGTACTTATTAAGTATTGTTCTTATGCGTGTTAATAAGTAAGGGTTACAATTTTTCAGCTGGACATGTTGGCAAAGAGCCCGACGACGGGCGCCATTCATCGCGGATTTCGGGACGGGCGGAGCAGCAGCTTCGCATAGCCCCCGGCAAATCCCAGAAAGGCGGCGGTCCAGGCGAGACCCGCGATATCGATGACGTGGAGATAGAGGCCGCCGGCGTAAGGCGCAGCGACCCGGGCGACGGTCGCCACCAGCACCAGGACGAACAGCACCACCTCGAAGGCGCCGGCCGTCAGCGGCCGGCCGGAATGGCCGCGGCTCGCCCGTGCCATGACGGCGAGCGTCATCAGACCGAAGGTGCCGGCCGTCCAAAGATGCAGCGCTGCCGCGGGTTCGACGATCGCGGGAGCAAGGATCGCGGCGCCGACGGCGACGAAACCGAGCGGAACGGTGGCATAGGCGCCGTGAAGCACCATGAGCAGTGGTTCGGCCCGGGTCGCCCAACCGCGCCAGCGCGCCAAGCGTGCGGCGTTCGATACGCCGGCGGCGAGCAGGACGGCGGCGCTGATCGCCGAGCCTGGCGGGGCGGTCCAGAGAGCCAGGGCCAGGATGGAGACGATCATGCTTGCGGCATCGACGGTCGAAAACGGTGCCGGAAAGTGCGTGGCTCCGCGCGCCTTCAGCCAGTTGCGCGTGAAAGCCGGGATGATTCGTCCGCCGATCAGCATGACCAGCACGAGGATGAGAGCGATGCCGGCCCGGATGCTGACATCGGCGACGCCGGTCGCTGCGACTTCCAGGTGAAAGCCGAGATCGGCGAGCGCGATCAGGCCGATCAGGGCGACGACGCGCAAGTTTCGAAAATTGCCGGCGGCCACGACCTCGCGTCCAAGAACCAGGGCCAGCGCCGGCAGGAAAAGCAGGTCGACCACCGCCGCCGGACCAAGTCCGATCCAGGCCGATACCGAGGTCGCGATCCGACCCGCCAGCCAGATCAGAACCAGGGTCAGAAGCAGGCCGCCCGAGACGGGCCTGCGCCCGGTCCAGTTGCTCACCGCCGTCAGCGTGAAACCGGCGGCGATCGCCGGAAGCGCACCGAACAGCATCGTATGGACGTGCCAGTCGCGCGGGACGAACGCGGTCGGCAGCTCCAGGCCGGTGATGACGAAAAGCCAGATCAGCACCGGCAAGGCCATCGCCAGGGCGCCGAGAAGGAAGAACGGACGAAAGCCGTAGGAAAGCCAGAAAGGCCAATCGAAGCGGGCGGGGGGCGTGGTCTTGGTCATCGCGCGATGCTGATGCGACGGCCAAAGGGCTTCTTTGTTCGGCGACAAAGTGCGATGAACCACTCCAGAATGGATGGCCGTTTCGCCGCGATCGCTCGCCCGGCGGATCGGCCTTCGTCCGACCCCGCCAAGCGTGGAGATGACATGAAGCCCGGCAAGCTGGATCGCTCTCTCGTCAAGGATCTCGCCGTCTTTCACTCGCTGCCGGACGAGAATCTCGACGCCATCCTGGCGCTTGCATCGGTGCGGCGTCTGCCGTCCGGCACAACGGTGTTCAACCAGGGCGACCGCGCGGCCGAATTCTTCGCGCTGCTCAACGGCCATCTGAAGGTCGTCCAGACCACGCCGGACGGCCAGCAGGTGGTGGTCCGCCACGTGAATCCGGGAGAAATCTATGGGATCGCGCGGGCGATCGGGCAGACCGAATATCCCGGCACGGCGACGGCGGTGGCCGAGAGCCTGACCTTGGCATGGCCGATGAACCAGTGGGATTTCCTCGTCGCCCGCTGTCCGGCACTCGCCGTCAATACGCTGGCCACGGTCGGCCAGCGCTTGCAGGACGCCCATGCGCGCATTCGCGAGCTTTCGACCGAGGAGGTGGAGCGCCGTGTCGCCCATGCGCTTCTGCGTCTCGTCAAGCAGGCGGGCAAGCCGACGGACGACGGCGTCCTCATCGATTTTCCGATCACCCGCCAGGACGTCGCCGAGATGACGGGCACGACGCTGCACACCGTCAGCCGGATCCTGACTGCATGGGAGGCGAGGGGGCTGGTATCGAGCGGCCGCAAAAAGATCGTCGTCTGCGATCCGAACGGGCTCGTCGCCCTGGCGGACGCCGCGGAATGAAGCGCCCGGCGGCAGCCGGTGGGGAAGAGGCATGACAGCGCTGGATCGCCACGAACTGGTCGACGAACTGGACCGCAGGGCCGGCACCGCCCAGCGCCTACTGGTGGCCATCGCCGGGCCGCCGGGCAGCGGCAAGAGCACGCTCGCCGAATGGCTGCGCGATCGTCTCAACGAACGCCGGGCGCAGCTCGCCGAGATCCTGGCGATGGACGGTTTCCACTACGACGACCGGGTGCTGGAGGCGGCGGGTGAACGGGCGCGCAAGGGCGCGCCCCACACCTTCGACGTGGACGGGCTGGCGGCGACGCTCGAGCGCCTGCATCGCAACGACGGCCGCGACGTGGCCGTGCCGGTGTTCGATCGCGAGATCGAAATCGCGCGGGCCGGCGCACGGATCATTCGGGCCGGCGTGCGCATCGTCGTCGTCGAGGGCAACTATCTGTTGCTGGACGATCCCGCCTGGGCGCCGCTGCGGCGCTTTTTCGCCATGACCGTGATGCTCGACGTGCCGGAACCCGTGCTCGAGGCGCGGCTGACGCAGCGCTGGCTCGGCTTCGGCTATGGCCCGGACGCCCTGCGCGACAAGATGGAAGGCAACGACATGCCCAATGTTCGCCTGGTGCAGGGCCACAGCGTTCCGGCGGACTATACCGTGGGCGAGCGGTAGCCGCAGTGTGCGGCCATCGGTCGGGGCCATCGGCTTTCGGCCCGTTCCGTCTGGACGTTTCTGCGGCACTTGCGCATAGAGACAGGCGGTTCGTGCCGGCGAGAAGCACCGGATTTCGACCAGCCATGAGGGGGAGCCCGTGACCATCGTCGTCTTCGGCAGCATCAATGTCGACATCACAGCCTATGCGCCGCGCCTGCCGCGCCCGGGCGAAACGGTGCATGGCGACAGCTACGCGGTCAGCCTGGGCGGCAAGGGTGCCAATCAGGCCGTGGCGGTCGCTCGGCTCGGCGCCGAGGTGGCTCTCGCCGGCCGCACCGGCGTCGATACCTTCGGCACGCTGGCGCGCGAACGCCTGACGGCCTTCGTCGTAGGGCTGGACCACCTGATGGCTGATCCCGCCAATCCGACGGGGATCGCGGCGATCGGTGTCGACGCCAAGGCCGAGAACTGCATCACCGTGGTCGGCGGCGCCAACATGGCGGTCGACGAGACCGACGTGAAGCGGCTGGACACCGTGCTTGCCGGTGCCCAGGTCCTGCTTCTGCAACTGGAGGTCCCGCTGGCGCCGGCCTTGCAGGCGGCCGAACGGGTGCGCGCCGCGGGGGGCATCGTGGTCCTCGACCCGGCCCCGGCACCGGAGGCGACCTTTCCCGACGACGTATGGCGCACCGTCCATGCCATGACGCCGAACGAATCCGAGACCGAAGCCCTGGTCGGCATCCGGCCGGTCGACCCACCGTCGGCGGCGCGCGCCGCTGCCGCCATGATCGAGCGCGGCCTTGCCATGGCGGTCGTCAAGATGGGCGCCGGCGGCGTCTATTGGCGCTCGGCCGACGGCGAGGGCCACGTTCCCACCTTCCCGGTAACGCCGATCGATACGGTGGCGGCGGGCGACTGCTTCAATGGCGGCCTTGCCGTCGCGCTGGCGCGCGGCGACCGCCTGGAGGACGCCGTGCGCTTCGCCTCGGCCTGTGGCGCTCTGGCGACCACCAAGCGCGGCGCCTCGGATGCCGCGCCGACGCTCGACGAAGTGAGTGCGCTGTTGGAAGCCAATCCGGAACACTAACCGTCCGGCGGGAACTTCTCGAACTGGGGCAGGTCGTCGGTGATGGCGAACCAATTCGCCTTCGAGCCGACGAAGATATGCATCGAGGGCCGGATCGACGGCGTGTCGACCAGCGTGCCCATCGCCACGTGCGCGTAAGCACCGTCGCGAACGACGGAATAGAGAAGCGAACCGCACGTGGCGCAGTGGACATCGTGCGCTCCGTCCCTGTCGCCATAGGTCGTGATGCGGTCGTGACCGTCGACGAGGCGGAGTTCTTCGATCCTGACCCCTGCAAAAGCCTTGAAGGCGGAGCCAGTGGCGCGGCGGCACTGGGAGCAATGACAGTTCGCCGCGTATTCGAACCGGTCAGACACGTCGTAGCCGACGGCTCCGCACTGGCATTGGCCAGCCAGTCGGCCAACGATGACTTGCTCTTTGTCCGGCAACGCGCTCAACCCGCCGCAGCCTGCTCCAGCTCGGCGACGTCGATCTTTTTCATCGACATCATCGCCTCCATGACGCGCTTCGCCTTGGCCGCGTCCGGACCGGAAAGGAGTTCGGGCAGACGGCGCGGCACGATCTGCCATGACAAGCCGAACTTGTCCTTCACCCAGCCGCATTGCTCCTTCTCGGGATGATGCGAGAGGGCGGCCCAGTAGCGGTCGACTTCCGCCTGGTCCTCGCAGTCGATCGACAGCGAGATCGCTTCGTTGAAGGCGGTGAAGGGGCCACCGTTCAGGGCCAGGAAGCTGCGGTCGGCGAGCGTGAAGTTGACCGTGAGCACGTCGCCCTCCTTACCGGCGGGGTAGTCGGCGGGCGAGCGCGTGATGCTGTCGATCGAGGACTCGGCGAAAAGGTCGACATAGAAGCGCGCGGCCTCCTCGCCGTTGCCGTCGAACCAGAGGCAGATGGTGAGTTTTTCCATCGACTGATTGTCCTTAAAGTTTCCGTCCCACAAACCCGAACCGCGCCCGGCCCGTATCTTCGGCGATAACGGTATGAAGGCCGCCCGGTACCTCGGCCGGGCCGAAGAGAACGGTGCCGCCGGCGTCGTTCAGGCGATCGACGGCGGCGTCGACGTCATCCACCAGGAAATAGAAGCGCCAGCCGCTGCTGCCGTCCGGATCGGCGGGCATCAGCGCGCCGATCATGGTCGAGCCGGCGCCGAGAAAGCGGTAGTCGCCGCGATCGCCCATCGGCATCGCGCCCTGCTGGCTCCAGCCGAAAAGCTCGCCATAGAAGCCGAGCGCCGCCTCGGGATCGGGCGTGCGGAGTTCGTTCCAGACCGCATGGCCCGGCCGCGCCGTTTCCGTTGGCAGGAACGCTTCGCTGGCCCGGTCGCTCGCGCCGCGCATCAGATAGAAGGGGTTGCCTTGCGGATCGGCGACGAAGGCGAAACGGCCGACCTCGGGAATGTCGGTGCCGGGCATGTGGACCGAACCGCCGAGCGAAGCCACTTTCTCCGCCATGGCATCGACATCCTCGACGCCGACATAGAACAGCCAGGAGGGCGGCATCGGCATGCCCTCCGGCCGCTGCATCACGCCGCCGACGCCGGTCCCGTTGGCGCTGGCGATGCGATAGTCATGTTCGAAATTGCCGGCGAAGCGCTGGAAGCTCCAGCCGAGCACCTTGCCGTAGAACGCTTCGGCGGCGTCCGGATCGTCGGTGATCAACTCGTACCAGATCGGTGTTCCTGGGATATTGCTCATGCGTCGTCTCCTCCGGGTGGCGTCAGGCGCAGGCTAGAAGGCGTGTTCGTAGTGCGATGCGTGGATCGCGAACGGCCGCAATTGGGCGGCGAGCGCCCGTTCGAAGGCGGGCCGTGCCGTGCAGCGGGCCAAATAGCCGGACAGGCCGGGATAGCCGTCGAGAATGTCGGTGTGATCGGTCATGCGCAGCACGGGCGCCATCATGATGTCGGCGGCCGAGAACGGGCCGATGAGGTAGTCGGACTCGCCGAGCGCCGCCTGAAGCTGGTCGAGGCGTCTGGTGACGGCTTCGAGAAGCTTGGGCCGATAGCGCGCCTTGACCTCGACGTCCTCGACGAAGATGTCGACATCGGCAAGCGCGCCCAGCGGTGGCTCGACCGTATTGAGGCTGGCGAAGATCCAGGTGACGACGCGGTCGCGCTGGCAGGGATCGCGCGGCATCAGCACGTCGCTCGCCTCCGCGATCTTCAGGACGATGGCGCCCGACTCGAACATCGTGTGGCCGTCGATCTCGATCACCGGCACTTGGCCGAAAGGCTGGCGGGCGATGTGTCCGGGCGAGGTCTGGGTGCCCATCGCAAGAAGGTCTTCCTCATACGGAAAGCCCGCCTCTTCAAGGGCCCAGCGCACGCGAAGGTCGCGCACATGGCCTTGTGCGAAGGACGGCACCCAATCGAAGGCGGTGACGATCGTTGCTTGCGACATTTTGCTCTCCCGCGTCACGCCCAGTATGGAAGACTAGCGATTGACTATTGAGTTGATATCAACATAATTGATCCATGTCAAACATGATTCGAGAAGAGGGCCGGGTTCCGTACGAGACGACGATCTACGTGCGCGACCATTGCCTGTGTCTCCATGTGCAGCGCGCCGCGCGCCGGCTAGCGCGGCGCTTCGACGACGCCTTGCGGCCGCTGGACCTGAAAAGCGGTCAGTTTTCCCTGATGATGTCGCTGAACCGGCCCGAGCCGCCGACCTTGGGATCCGTGGCGCAACTGCTCGCCATGGATCGCACGACGCTGACGGCGAACCTGAAGCCGCTGGAACGGCGCGGCCTGGTAACCGTCACGCCCGATCCGGAGGACAAGCGAGCGCGCCGGCTGACCCTGACGAAAGCGGGGCAGGCGCTGCTAGCGAAGGCAGTGCCGATCTGGGAGGAGGCGCATCGGCGGGTCGAGGAGCGGCTGCCGGACGCCGATGCGCTGCGCGCCGGTCTCGACGCTCTCGTGTGAGCCGCGGCCCGGTCAGGCGCCCTGTGCCGCCAGGGCGCGCTGGGCGTCCTGCTTGATGCGGCCGACCATGGAGCGCAGTCCGTTGGAGCGCTGGGGCGTCAGGTGCTCCTGCAGCCCCAGCTTGGCGAAGGCGGCTTCGGCGTCGATGTCGAGAATTTCAGGCGCGCTACGCCCCGAAAACAGCGCCAAGGCGACTGCCACCAGACCACGCACGATATGGGCGTCGGATTCGCCCAGATAGGTGATGTGCGGGGGGGCGGCGTCGTCCGCCTCGCTGATCAGCCAGACCTGGCTGACGCAGCCTGGCACCTTATTGGCGTCGTTGACCGTGCCATCCGGCATCGGCGGCAACTGGCGGCCGAGCTCGATCAGATAACGGTAGCGATCTTCCCAATCGTCGAGAAATTCGAAGTCGGCGGTGATGTCGTCGATGGACTGCATGTCGCTTCCGCTTATAAACCACGAAGTCGTGCTTCGGATATAAGCGGATGGAGCGGGATTGTCAGGCCCGCGGCGCGCGAGTGGGGATCGGCACCAAGGAGTCGGTCGCCGGAGTCGGCGCCGGCGAGGCGACCAGCACGCGGGCAGGCCGTTCGACCGCCACTCCGGCGGGCAGGGGCTGCGTCGCGGGGTGCGCTCCGGCGGCCGCCAGAATCCGTGCGATGGTGTCCGCATCCGGCTTGCCGGCCGACGACAGGCCGGCGGTGACCACCGGATCGACCGGCGCTGACCCCGGTTCGGCCGGCGTCTCGATCGCCATGCGATCCTGAACGAGTTGATAAGCGAGCGACATGCCGTCGCCGATCCGCTCGCCGGCGAAGGCGGCCATGTCCCGGCCGGCGGTGCAGGCGTCCGGCGCCCGGTCGCAGAACCCGGTCAGGTCCTGCAGCGCCTGCTGCACTCCGACCAGCGCGTGGCCGACGGAAAGGGAGGGGCCGGTCTCTTCATCTGTGCCGCCGGACGGAATCAGAAACGCCGCCAAGCCGAGCCAGAATGCCGACTTCAAGATGAATCGCATCGCTTCTCCTGTCGCCGGCATCACGGTCTTCGCCGCTTGTCGACGGCGCCGCTTTTTTCCGGACGAGATGCACCATAAGGCCGACGCGAAAAAGCGGCGTTGAAATTTGAAATTGCTTTCGATTCAAGTTGTAGCGATTCGCCTCGGCGTCGAGGGCCGCGTCGATTCGGCGCCGTGTCGAAGGGCCCCGAAACGGATGGAAAACCGGGCGTTAACCATATTCGTAATGCTTTTTTGCGGCCTTCCGGAAAGCCGGGGACTCCGGGCTTTGCGGACTGGAAGCTTCGATCGGCTTATGCCTTCCTTAAAAGGTTAAGGGCATCGTTTAGGCGATCGCAACCGAACTGCCCGCAGGCCTGACGCGGGCGGATCGGTGGCATCCGAAGCGTTGCAGGACAGGTATGAAGCAAACAGACGCGCAACCAGCAGCACGGCCGGGATTCGACGCCCGCGGCTTCCTGGAGCTGGCGAGAAACCGGTTTGCCGCTCTTGTCTGCCCGGCCGTGAGCGACCCGGCCGAACGCGAGCTGCAGGCCCGGGCCATTCGCGGCCTGATCCTGGCCGGATTGGCCGCAGCCCTCGCTTCGCCGCTGGGAGTGGTGGCCGGCTGGAACGTCGCCTTCGTGGTCACGCCGCTGTTCGCCTCCGTCCTTCTTCTGTCCGCGGCGTCCTTCCTCGCCTTCTCCGGGCGGTACGATTTGGTGACCGGCTCGCTGTTTCTGCTTTGGATCGCGGGCGTCGGCCTGGGTGCCTCCGTCGACGGGGGAGCGGCGTCACCGCTTCTGTGGCTGCTGGCGCTGGCGCCGATCGAGGCCGTCGCCCAGCAGCGCCGTTCGCTGCAGGTGGTCGCCGCGACGGGATCCGTCGCGGTTCTGGCCGTGCTGAGCGTGATGCGCGCGGCAGGTCTCGATGCGCCGATCGTCGATTGGCCGCGAGCCGGCGGCGTCGCGGCGGGCTGTGCGGCGCTCTATGCGCTGTCGCTGGCCGCACGGCGCCTGACGCCCGCCGCGACCGCAGTCGCCACCGAAGCCTTGGACAGCGCCGAACGGCGGATCGCCGATCGCGAAGGCGCCGAGATGCTGCTGCGCTTCGACGAGAACGGCCGACTGATCTCGGCATCCCGCGCCGTTGCCGCGCGCCTGGGAGCGCCGGCGCTCGAAATGGCCGCCGAGGCGCTGCTGGAACGCATCCACCTGACCGACCGCGTCAGCTACCTCCAGGCGATCGGCGCCATGGCGGCCGGCCGGGACACCACCGAGATCGCAATCAGGATGCGCACCGGCGCGGAGTCGGACCGCGGCCTGACGACGTTCGCGGTGCGTTTCTTCGCTCTGCGTGCCGAAGACGGCCGCCTGGGCGAGATCCTGGCATTCCTCAGCGAGACGGAGGCTGCCGGCGAGGACCGCGAGACGCTGCGCCGCGCGCTTGAGGAAACGCGGCAGGCGTCCGAGGCCAAAAGCCACTTTCTCGCCGCCGTCAGCCACGAGCTGCGCACGCCGCTCAACGCCATCATCGGTTTTTCCGACATCCTGCAGATGGAGTATTACGGCCGGCTGCAGAACGACCAGCAGCGGGAATATGTCGGCCTGATCCGCCAGTCCGGCCATCACCTGCTGTCGGTGGTCAACAGCCTGCTCGACATGTCCAAGATCGAGGCCGGGCGCTACGAACTCTGCCCCGAGCCGTTCGCCCTGTCGGAGGTCGTCACCGCAACCGTGGACATGATGCGCGCCGAAGCCGACAAGAAAGGCCTGTCGCTCGACCTGCGGCTCGCGGACGACGACGTCACCGTGACGGCCGACAAGCGCGCCTGCCAGCAGATCCTGATCAATCTGCTCGCCAACGCCATCAAGTTCACCGACAAGGGTATGATCACGCTGGAAAGCCGGCTCGATCCGGACGGCGTCGCCATGGTGATCTCCGATACCGGGATCGGCATCGCCGAATGCGAGCTGGATCGCATCGGCAAGCCGTTCACGCAGCTCTCCACCGGCCTGTCGCGGCAATATCCCGGCACCGGCCTGGGACTTTCGCTGGTCAAGGGGTTCTGCGATCTGCATCATGGTAGGATGTCGATCGCCAGCCAGATGGGCGTCGGCACGGCAGTGACCGTGCGCCTGCCGCTCGACTGCACCGCGACCGACGAAACGTCGACCGAAATCCAAGACAAGATCGTAACGCTGACAGATGCCCGCAAGAAGACCAACTCCCGCCCGCAGGACAGCAAGCCGCACCGGGCGACGGCCTAACGCCATGTGGCGGATGGCGCGCGCCCTGGGTCGCACGGTTCGGCCCGCCGGATCGATGATCGCGGCGCACCCGAAGCCGACAGGCATCGTCGTGGGCTTCGCCGTCCTGTTCGCCTTCGTCGCCGCCAACGCCTTCTATGGCCAGGCCGGTCGCCACCCGCATCCCATGCTGGTGACGCGAGCCGAGCCGGCGGGGGGCGCCGGGGCGCAGACCGTCGCAAGCAACGACCCCGGCCTCCAGCCGGTGCCCATGGTGCGCGAGGTGCAGGCGGCGCTGGCGCAGGCCGGCTACTATACGATCGCGGTCGACGGTCGGCCCGGACCGGCGACCGAGACCGCGATCAAGGCGTTCCAGAGCGACCACGGACTGCGCGTCGACGGCGAGCCGACTCCGGTGCTGCTGTCGCAGGTGCGCCAGGTCGCTTCGCTGGAGATGGCCCCCAGCCCGGAGCCGCGGCCGACGTCTGACGGACGCTCCGGTCGCGTGCTGCAGACCGCCGCGACCGAGACCGGATCGATCACCCCGCCGCTGCCGGCTGCCCCGCCGGCGGCCTCCAATTCTTCCGATTTCGAGGGGCTGCCGGAGACGGAGCTGGTCAAGCGCATCCAGGAGGGGCTGTCGGCCGCCCAGGTCGCTTCGCTCGACGCCGACGGCATCGCCGGCAGCCGGACGCGCGCCGCCATCGCCACCTTCGAGGCGCTGGAAGGGTTGGACGTGACCGGAAAGCCGCGCCCGCAGATCCTCGAACGGCTGGTCGAGATCGGCGCGGTCCAGTGAGGCGCTAGGCCGATGCCGGCGCGCATAACCAGCGAGCTGTTCGTGGCGCAACTGGTGCGCCGCATCTTTGCCGACGGCGGTTTCGCCGCGGTGGAACGCAGGGGCGCGGCGGCGGCCGGCGCCATCTTCGTCGTCGTGCGCGGCCGGGGGCGCGAGATCGCGCTGTTCTCTCCGGCGATCCAGATGCTGGCTTCCGACGACGGCGAGCGGCGCTTCATGAAGGAGGACGTCGCCGACGAGCCGGCGCTGGCCGGCCGCTTCGAGAGGGAGGCGCGCTTCGATCCGGATTTCTGGCTGGTCGAGATCGAAACCGACGAGCCCGAGCGCTATCTCGCCCTGGCCGAAGAATAACGTCGAAACCGGGCGACCTCGGTCCTATGTCATGCTGATCGATTGCCGGAAGGAGCGTGAGGCATGCTGAAGATCTGGGGGCGCAAGAGTTCCATCAACGTCCAGAAGGTGCTGTGGCTCGCCGGCGAGCTCGGTCTTGCCTATGAGCATGTGCCGGCCGGCGGCTCGTTCGGGCGGCTCGACGAGCCCGAGTTTCGCGCGCTCAACCCGCATGGCCGCATTCCGGTCATCGAGGACGACGGCGTTCCGGTGTGGGAATCGCATGCGATCCTGCGCTATCTGGCAGCCCGTTTCGGCAGCGATGCATTCTGGAGCGCCGATCCCGGACGGCGGGCAGCGGCCGACCAATGGATGGACTGGTCGCAGGCGAGCTGGCAGCCGGCCTTCATCGACGGTGTCTTCTGGGGCTACTTCCGCACGCCGGAAGCCGATCGCGACTGGCCGGCGATCCATCGGGCGCTGGCGACCTGCGAGTGCCATCTCGGGATTCTCGACGGCATCTTGGCCAAGCAGCCGTTCGTGCTGGGCGATGCTCTGTCGCTGGCCGACATCCCGGCGGGAAGCTTGCTCTACCGCTATTTCGAACTCGACATCGAGCGCCCGTCTTTACCGAATGTCGAGGCATGGTACCGGCGTCTCACCGAGCGCCCCGCCTATCGCGAGTCCGTGATGGTGTCGTTCGAGGAATTGCGCGGCCGCAAAGGCTAGAGCATGATCCCGAAAAGTGGGAACCGGTTTTCGGAAAAGATCATGCGCACACAAGAAGATAGAGCCGGGTAATGAGCGAAGCTCATCTGATCCCGCTCTAGCTCGCCCGACGGGTCTCAGCCGCGCACCAGCGCATTGAAGGCGATCGGGAAGACGCGGGTGGTGCCGATCACGTAGGCCATCGCTTGCTCCAGCCGCAGCAGCCCGGAAAAGGCGCGATCGAGAACGTTGAGGCCGCCGGTGGTGACGCCGAAGGACGGCAGGATCATCCGGGCGCCATCCGAGGCGAAGCAGGCGCCTCGTACCGAACGGCCGCGCCCGGCCACCCGCGCGACGGGGTGAAGATGGCCCGCCACCTCGCCGGCCTGATAGGCTGCGCTCGGCTCGTGGCGGAAGGTGAGGGTGCCGGCCCGCCAGACCGCCGCATGGTCGCCGCCGAGCGAGACCGGCGGCTCGGGATCGTGGTTGCCGCTGATCCAGATCCACTCGCGCCCGGCCATCATCTCCGTCAGGCTTTGGCGGAAGAGCGGCGGCATCATCTCGGCGCCGCGCCGGTCATGGAAGCTGTCGCCGAGGCAGACCACCGTCTTTGGTGCGAACCGGTCGATGACCGCCTTGAGCAGGGCGAGCGTCATGCCGGTGTCGTATGGCGGCAGCAGCATGCCGCGCCGCGCGAACGCCGCGCCCTTCTCCAGATGCAGGTCGGCGACGATCAGCGTCCGGGTGTCGGGAAGAAAGAGCACGCCGGCGGGATCGCACACCACCTCGGTCCCATTGACCCGGGTTCGGAGGCCGTCGCTGTCGAGGCGCCGCAGCCGGCGCAACATCATGGTCATGGGAGGTGGTGACTGCCGTTGATTCGTTCGAGACCAGTCGAATCCATTTCCATGTCCGGGGCAAGGGGCCACCGTGCGAGAGCACCGAGCGATTCGCCTCGGTTGTTCGGAGCGGCCGATCTGGCGGGTAAAAGGCAGCTCACCCGACGGGCGTTTCGCCCTGTCGTCCTGCGCGCGGTCGCGCCCGACGTCCGCCCGGCCGAACGCCTTCACGCTCGGCGCGAGAGAGGGCGCACTCCGAAGCGACCAGCCTCAAGTCTCCGTCAGGGCGTCGCCGCTCGTCGGCGGAGCGATCGGCACGAACTCCTCGCGCGCCGGCTTCAGGTCGATCAGCGGCGTGCCGTCCAGACAGTCCAGCCCACGCACGAAGAGCGTCGTCCCCTCGATCCGCTCCAGATGCACCACGGACGTGCCGATCGGGTTCGGCCGGACCGGCGAGCGCAACGCGAACGTACCCCGGGTTTCGCCGTCGTTGCGCGGCGACTGCCACACCAGATCGCGGCGCGATTGATGCAGCCAATAGAGCACTTCGAGACGCCCATAGCCGGCGACGTCCTTGAGCGCGTCCCGCCAGAGATCGAACACCTCGACGCGGCAGATCGGGCCGTCGTCGCGGCCACGCCGCGGGCAGTCCATGCGGTCCTGCCAGGGCGTGCGGATACGCCCGATGAAGACCAGGCCGGCATCCGTCGGCGGCGGCGCGGCCACCGTGCGCTCCCCCGGCCGCACCTCGTCGCGGCGCACCATCAGTCGTGGTCGACCGCGACCATGACGTCGGAGGCCTTGATCACCGCGTAGGCCGGCTCTCCCTCGCGCAGCTTCAGATCGTCGACCGCCTCGTTGGTGATCGCGGCCGTCACGGTCGCACCGCCGATGTCGATCCGCACATGCGATGTGGTGGCACCCTTCACGATGGCGGTGACGGTCCCTTTGAACTGGTTGCGGGCACTGATGCGCATGAGCCAACTCCTGAATCGGAAAAACAAAACGATGTATAGCTCATCTATATAGCGACGGCAAAGAGCTCGGAATGACTGGCCGGTCTGCATGTATTGCATTGCGACGAAAGGTCCCGTTGCCATTTCCTGCCATTGGTCCGCCTGATCGTGCCGGCTCGCCGTAGGGAATTTCTCCGTGAGACGATTCCTGCCTCCGCACCTGGCCTTTCTGGCGACTGTCCTGATGGCCATCCAGTCGACCGTCTGGCCGCTGGGACGTCTGTTCGCCTGGCCTCATCAACTCGTCGGCGTCCTGCCTGCCGCCGCCGGCCTGACGCTGCTGCTGGCGGCATGGGTGCCCTTCAAGCGCCGCCGGCTCAACCTGATCCCGTTCAACAAGCCGGACGCGCTGCTGGCGGCCGGGCTCTACGCATGGTCGCGCAATCCGATGTATCTCGGTTTCCTCGTCATGCTCCTGGGCTTCGCACTCCTGTTCAACGATTTCGGCTGCCTGGCGATCGTCGCGGTGGTGTTCGTCATCACCGATCGCTGGTACGTCCGGGTCGAGGAAAAGGCCGCGGCAGCGGCGTTCGGCCAAGCCTATGACGACTACCGATGCCGTGTGCGGCGCTGGATCTGAGCGGGATCGATACTCCAGGACGCGAGTGGCTTATGGAACCGCAGGCGCGACAGCCAGCGCCTGAGTCGTGCGCGAAAACCAGTCGCCGGTCGGCAGTCCGTCGAGGGCTGGGGCTCCTCTCCAGGCTCGGCCAGCCCGAGCCGCTGTCTCTGTTTCAGGCGCGCGAGGTCGCTCGCGATGACAACCCAGTTGTGCATCGTCGCTTGTCCTTGGTGAAAGAGGAAATCGTGTCTCGCCATCAAGCTAGGCGGCGCGACCACCGAACTCTACGGCCACCGACGCAAGGGGTTTTTCACCGGTGAAAGACGAGAGCTGGGAGGATTTCCGCCTGTTCTTTCTGGTGGCGACCGAAGGCGGACTGACGCCGGCGGCGCAGAAATGCGGGCTGAGCCCGGCGACCTTGGGGCGGCGCATGCAGGCGCTGGAGCGAACGCTCGGCCGCACTTTGTTTCTGCGCCGGCAGACCGGCTACGAACTGGCGCCCGACGGCCGCGTGCTGCTCGACCGGGTGAAGGGTATGCAGATGGCGGCCCAGTCCGTACTCGAATGGAAGGGCGGCCCGTACGAGATGCCGATCGTCTCGATCTCGGCAGACCATTGGATGGCCCGGTTCCTGGCGACCAACCTCTCCGACCTGTGGACGCCGTGCGACGGTTTTCGCCTCTGCTTCAAATCCGGGAGCATACCGGTCGATCTGGCGCACCGCGAAACCCAGATCGGCATCCGCACCGCCCGCCCGCATCAAGCCAATCTGGCCGGCCGCCGCCTCGTCGATGTCGCCTTCGCGCCCTACTGTGCCCGAAGCTTCGACCTCAAGACGAATCCGAACTGGGTGGCTCTCGGCAGCGACGTTTCCATCGTGCCGTCCGAACGCTGGGTGCTGGCGCAACCCGAACTGTGGATCACCGTGTGGGCCAACGCGCCGGGGCTCGTCTACGACCTCATCCGCAGCGGCGCGGGCCGCGGCGTGCTGCCGTGCTTCGTTGGCGACGACGATCCCGGGCTCGTTCGCGCCGGCGCGATCATCGAGGATCTCGGACACACCAGTTGGATCGTGATGCACGATGAGGAACGGCACCGGCCGGAGGTCCGCACGGTGATCGACCGGCTGGTGGCGCTCTGCACGAATAGGCGCGAGCTGTTCGGCGGCCGGGGCGATCAGGAGGTCTGAGACGCCTCGAGTTCGTCCGGCGGAAACCGGAGGGCGACCTGCGTGCCGCGTCCGGCAACGGAATCGATCGCCAGTTCCGCGCCGTGGAGAGCTGCGATGCGCCGGACAATCTTCAGTCCGACGCCCAGCGAGCCGCTGGTCTTCACCACGCCGATACCCGCTTCGGTGGACTTCTCTTCCGTCGCCAGGCCGAGACCATTGTCGCTGACCAGCACGCGGGCCGGCGCAGCGACCGACACCGTGATGGTGGTTCCGGGCGGAGTATGCTTCGTGGCGTTCTCCACGAGATTGCGGACAAGGGTCAGGAGAAGTGCCGGCACGGCCCGGACCGTCGGGTTGGCCTCCTTCTCCAACTCGACCGAACGGCCGTTGGCAAAGACGTAAGGGGCGAGGTGTTCGACCGCATCCTCGACCAGATCGCCCAGCGGGAGCGGCGTGAACGCGTCCGGCTGGATCACGTCGAGGCGAGCCAGCGCGGTCAGCTGCTCCAGCGTGTGCGTGAGCTTTTCCAGATCCGCCTCGGCCTTGCGCGCCCGCGGGCCGGCGATGTTGCCGAGTTCGAGCTTGACCACCGCCACCGGCGTGCGGATTTCATGCGCGATCGAAGCGGAGAAGATCTTCTGGGCGCGGACCACCTCGGCCACCCGCTGAAGCGCCCGGTTGACCGCAAGGGTGAGGTGCAGAACTTCACGCGGCATGCCTTCGGTGGGCAACGGGTTCATCGAGCTGGCCGGATCGAGGGCATCCGCCGCCTTGACGGCCTTGACCACGGGGCGCAGCGCGTTGCGGATCGAGAAGATCATCGCGACCGAGAGCAAGAGCAGCATGACGCTCATCGGGATCACCATGTCCTCGATCACTTCGTGCAGGATCAACTCGCCGATCAGCCAGTCCGGATCGCCGAGACTGGCGAACTGGACGATGAAGGGAGCGTCAGGATCGGAGCGAATCGTCTGGGCGCCGGCGACGGTCAGCGGCTTGCCGGGAGCCAGGACGCGGCTCCAGAACTCGTCCGGCATGTTTCCGTGCCGCATGAAAAAGGGACAGTCGCTGTGGCAGTTGCTGTAGGCGACCGAGCCGTCCGGAAGGAGGATGCGGACGCGGTAGCCTTTGCCGTCCTTCAGCGGCTGATCGAGGCCATAGTGCTCGACCACCTCCCGGCTCGGAAAGGTCTCGGGGCTCCGCAGATAGGCGCGGCCGATCTCCTCGCTTTCCTCCTCGATCAGGGTGCTGGCGAGCTCCGTGTCCTCGGACCACTGCTGCAGGACGACGATGCCCGTCTGCATGATCATCGCCACGAGGGCGAACAGCAGCACGCGCGTCGTGACGATACGGATGAGAGAGGGGTGGCGCTCCTTCATTCGTCGAGGGTACGCAGCAGATAGCCGATGCCGCGCACCGTTTCGATCGCCACTCCGGCCGGCACCTGCTCGATCTTCTTGCGCAGTCGCGACATCGCGAGCTCCAGCGCATTGGTGCTCAGGATGTCGCCATACTCCGACAGCGCATGCTCCAGCTTGCGTTTGGGCACCACACGATCCGCCTCGCGCATCAGAAGTTCGGCGAGTTGGCGTTCGCGCGGGGCCAGCGCGATCGGTTCGCCCCTGCATGACAGGACCGCCGTGGCCGGGTCATAGCGCAGGTTGCCCGCCGTAAGCACCGGCGAGGCGCCGGACGAACCGCGTCGCGCGATGGCCCGGCAGCGCGCCAGGAATTCGCGATGGTGGAACGGCTTTGTCAGATAATCGTCGGCACCCGCGTCGAGACCGGCGATGCGGGCGTCCACGGCATCGGCCGCAGTGATGATCAGGATCGGGATCGTATTGCCGGCACTGCGCAATTCGCGCAGCAAATCGAGCCCGCTGCCGTCGGGCAAGCCAAGATCGAGCGCCAGGATATTGTGCTCATCGCCCGCCAGCGCGGCGCGTGCATCTGCCAGGTTACTGACGCCGTCGATCCGCCAGCCGGTCTGACGCACCGTCTCCGTCAGCAGTTCCATCAGTCTGGCGCTGTCTTCCACCAGAAGGAGGCGCATTCCCTCGTCACGGGCCTCGTTCACGTTACAGCTCCACTAGACCAGATTCTGACGCGCAGTCCAACCCCATCGTCTGCCGCCATCGCCGGTCGGCCGCTCTGTCAACAGGCGAGCCTCGCAAGACGGTTTCACTCGCAACGGTCTGACATCGGGAGATCGTCTGAGATCGGGTGGCGCCGAGGCGAACCGCCGGGACAATTCGTCGAGAATGCCGCCACGGCCGGCGGCCGGATACCGACGCAGCCGAAAGGTTCTGTTGGGGGCGGCAAGCTGTTGCTGTGTCATTGGAAAGATCATCGTCGTAAACCGTCGATGGAACCGCATCCTGATCGGTCGTAAGCTCCGGCGCGCGATCCTGCGCACCGGAGCCGGCGTGCTTGGGAGGTGGACGTCGCTTCTCGATGCGAGGTCGCGGGGGCCTTGCCGGCGATCGCTAGTCGACAGCCTTTCAGGCGGCCGCCCTGGACAGCGGGATCACGGGCGCCGGGGTGCTGGACAGCCGCTCGCGCATATGGCCGAGGCAGAGTGCGAGAGCCGTGCGTCCATCGACGTCGATGTCCTGCATCATGTGCTCGAAGACCTGCGACACGACCGGGCGAACCTGTTCGAAAACGGCTTCCGCCTTCTCCGTCACGCTGACGAGCTTGGCGCGGCGGTCGGACGGGTCGGTCTCGCGTACCACCAGCCCCTGGGCTTCCAGGCGGTCGATGAAGGCCGATACCGTCATCGGCTCGACGCCCATGATGTCGGCCAGCGCGGTCTGGCGGATACCGCCATTTCGGTCGATATGCGCGAGGGTACGAATCTGGCCGGGCGTCAGCCCGATGCCGCTCACGACGATTTCCTTGTCCAGAGCGTTGCGGAACATCCGGGCGATGTCCGTCAACAGGAAAGCGAAACCGGTTTCGAAGTCCTGGTCCGTGGTATCAAACATATCCGCCTCACACTCCTGAGATTTTCTTTTTTTGCCCGTGGCGTCGGCCACGAGTTGGGAGTGCCACGGCGAACCTGTCAGATTCCTGTCACATTAGGCAGAATGAATGGAGGGCTGATCGGCATAAGACCCGATGGCCCGAGGCCCGATCGAATGGGGCGGGATATTGTCAGGCGTCAGGGATGATCTCGAAGCGGGCGACTGGCGGCGCGTCGCTCGGCGCCTTCGCCTTCGCCTTCGCCGGCGGACGGACCGGCCCGGAGAGGGTCAGGTGGCTTGGCCCGCCATGTCCTCGGACAGTCGGCCGACGGCCTCTTGCGCGCCCTTGTTGGCCGGATAGACCTCCAGCACCCGCATGTAGACGTCGAGCGCCTGTTGATCCTTGCCGAGCTGTTCGAGGATCGCGGCGAGGCCCATCAGCGCGCCGAAATGGCGGGGCTCGCGGGACAGCGTCTGGCGGATGTCGTCCAGCGACTTGCCTAGATTTTCCAGGGTGTAATGGAGCGTGGCGCGGCGATTCCAGGCTTCGGCGTAATCGGGCTGCAAAGCCACCGCCTGGTCGAGGAGGTCAAGCGCGGCAGCCGATTCGTCCTGAGCCATGGCCTCGGCCGACCACTGCATCAGAAGGTCGATGGTGGCGCTGCCGCTCGTATTCCACAACGACTGGATTCGCGAGGCGATGCGCGCCGCCTTCGGTGCCGCGGGCTCGCGTTTCAGTTCGGCGAACAGCGCGTCCAGCTTTTGCTGCCGCGTTTCGGTGGGCTGGCCCAGCGCCACGCCCTCGTCATCCGACTTGTCCTGGCTGGGCGGTGCCAAACCCAACGTCTCGTCCAGCCCCGCCGCAGGCATGTCCTGCGCCGAAGCCGGTGCGGTCGACAGGGCCAAGAGAATCGCGGAGCCGATGATAAAAGCGCGCATGCGGACAAGAGTAGTCCGCCGATGCGCGCCGTCAAAGTGACAACGCCGTGAATCGGCTCGGATCGCGCCGATAGCCGCCATCGCCCCCGCCGGCGTTCCGGCGAGGAATGTCAGGCCCGACGAGCCGACGAGACGCCTTGTTCAGCCGCCCCGCGAGTCGTCTCAGCCCTGGCGAGCCTTGTAGCGCGGCGCCTGCTTGTTGATGATGAAGATACGGCCCTTGCGCCGGACCAACCGGTTTGCCCGATGACGGGACTTCAACGCTTTCAGCGAGTTCTTGATCTTCATGGTGCTGACCGTCTGGCAAATCATCCGTCGACGACGGGATACCCCCGACCGCCACAACGAAAAGCGCGCCGCCAGGGCGCGCCTTGAGATTGCGGCGAGATAACCCTGTGACAGGGAAATGTCAACGCTGGGTGCTTCGTCTTGGTCGTCCGTCCGGACCAGCAGGGCAGGGGCGTCGGCAATCGCCTGCTGTACGAGGCCGAGCGGCGGGCCGTGGACGGTGGTGCGAGCGAACTGGCCCTCGACACCTCGGAAGGCGCCCATCATCTCATCGACTGGTACGGCCGAAAGGGTTTCGCCTTGGCCGAAACCGTCCAATGGCGCGGAAAGACCTATCGAAGCGTGATCATGAGCAAGCCGCTGCGGAGCGCCTGACCCGCAGAGGCGACGGGTGACCC
The DNA here is from genome assembly GCF_036541425.1 of Consotaella aegiceratis. Taxonomy (NCBI): domain Bacteria; kingdom Pseudomonadati; phylum Pseudomonadota; class Alphaproteobacteria; order Hyphomicrobiales; family Aurantimonadaceae; genus Consotaella; species Consotaella aegiceratis. Next base: position 25,630 of record NZ_JAZHFT010000022.1, on the reverse strand, counting down.
GAGGTCGGTCGCCTCAGGTGCCCGCCGGTCCCGTCAATCGGGTGAGATGGCCCATCTTGCGCCCTGGCCGGACATCGCCCTTGCCGTAGAGGTGGAGCATCAGATGCGACTCGGCGAGAAAGGCGAAGGCCGTCGTGGCTTCGTCGCCGATCAGGTTCTCCATCACGCAGTCGGAGTGACGCGCCGTCGAGCCGAGCGGCAGTCCGGCGATCGCGCGGATGTGTTGCTCGAACTGGGAGACCGTACAGGCGGCCTCGGTCCAGTGGCCGGAATTGTGGACCCGCGGCGCGATTTCATTGACCAGGAGATGGCCGTCCGCCGTCTCGAAGAGTTCGACCCCGATCACGCCCACATAGGAGAGCCGTTCGAGGATCGTCGCGGCGATCTTGCGGGCCGCCGCTGCCGTGGTCGGCGAAATCGAGCCGGGCACCGTGGACGTGCGCAGGATACCGCCGCGGTGCACGTTCTCCGCCGGATCGAAGCTGGCGATCTCGCCGGTGGGGCTGCGTGCGGCGACCACCGACAGCTCGCGCACGAAGGCGATGCGCTTTTCCAGGATGCTGGGCACGCCGCCGAGCTGGGCGAAGGCGTTGCCATGATCGCCGCTGCGGTCGATCGCCACCTGGCCCTTGCCGTCGTAGCCGAACCGGCGCGCCTTCAGGATGCAGGGGCCGTCGAGGTCCTGGAGCGCGTGGTCGAGCTCCTGCGGATCGTCGATCGCCCGCCAGGGCGCCGTCGTCAGGCCGATGCCGTTGAGGAAGGCCTTTTCGGTGACCCGGTCCTGGGCGATCTCCAGCGCGTCGACGGGCGGATAGACGGGAACGTCCTGCCCCGCGCGACGCATCGGTGCCACCGGCACGTTCTCGAATTCATAGGTGACGACGTCGGCGCGGCGTGCCAACTTGATCAGCGCCACCGGATCGTCGAAGGCGGCGGCGATCGTCTCACCGGCGGTCTGCGCCGCCGGGCAATGCCGATCGGGGTCGAGCACGATGGTTCGAAAGCCGAGGCGCGCGGCGGCCATCGCCAGCATCCGGCCGAGCTGTCCTCCTCCGACGATGCCGATCGTCGCGCCGGGCCCGAGCACGGAAAGGCTCATTCGGTTGGATCCGGCACTTCGGCGACGGCGGCCGCGCGGGCGCGCTGCCAGCGATCCAGCCGCTCCGCGAGTTCAGGGTCGGACAGCGCCAGGATGCGGGCCGCCAGCAACGCCGCGTTGACGGCGCCGGCCCGACCGATGGCAAGCGTGCCGACGGGCACGCCGGCGGGCATCTGGACGATCGACAGCAGGCTGTCCTCGCCGGACAGGGCACGGCTCTCGACGGGCACGCCGAGCACCGGCAGCGGCGTCAGCGAAGCCGTCATGCCCGGCAGGTGGGCCGCGCCACCGGCGCCGGCAACGATCACCTTGAAACCCTGCTCCCGGGCGCTGCGGGCAAATTCGTACATGCGCTCGGGCGTGCGATGGGCCGAGACGATCCGCGCCGCGAAGCTGACCTTCAGCTCATCCAGCGTATCGGCGGCATGGCGCATGGTCGACCAGTCCGACTGGCTGCCCATGATGACCGCGACATCGGCCGGCCCGGTGGACAGATTCATGCGGTGATGTCCGGGATGATCTGGTCCTCGATTTCCCTCAGCCTGTCGCGGATCGCCAGCTTCTTCTTCTTCATGCGTTGGACCTGCAGCGGGTCGCTGCCGACCCTGACCATGGCGCTGATCGCAGCGTCGTAATCGGCGTGCTCCTGGCGCAGCCGCGCGAGCTGCAATCGAAGGACTGCCTGCTCCTGATCCGACATCCGTGTTTCCTCTGTTTATGCCGCCGTCCAATCGGCCTTCCGGTAAGGATTAACGACGGTTCGCACGCCATACCAGCCGGAAAGGAATCATGAAACAGTCGCAAAAAAGCCGTTCGACAGTGTGACCCTCTTATGACACCTTAAAGGTGCTCATGCAGCCTCCCGATGCGCGGCGCAACGGGAGAACGATCAGAAGGAGGTACCATGTCCTTGGATGTCCGTCTTGCGACGCTGGAACAGCGGCACGCTGCCCTTGATCAGGAGATCATGGCGGCGCAAGCAAAGCCAGCCATGAGCGATGCCGAGATCAACGACATGAAGAGGCGCAAGCTTCAGCTGAAGGACGAGATCGAAAAGCTGCGTACCAAGTATCAATAAGCCTGGAAGCGAGGCTGGATGCGGCGCGTGTCGCGTCCAGCCCGGCCTTTTCAAGAAGGCCGGATCACCATAGGCCGAGGCCTGCCGCGCCGTCATAGGCGAGCTTGAGACCGACGAGGATGAGCAAGCTGTAGGTTAAGGCATAGAAGCGCTTCGGATCGATCCGCTTCACCAGCCAGACGCCGGCCAGGGTGGCCACCAGTGCGAGCGGCAGAAGCACCGCCGACGTCAGGAGGTTTTCCGTCGAAAGCTGGCCCAGCAGGTAATAGGGCAGGAGCTTGGACGCGTTGATGGTCGTGAAAAGGATCACCGACGTGCCGACGAACAGCGTCGGGGCCAGGCGCAACGGCAGGACGTAGACCTGGAACGGCGGCCCCCCGGCGTGGCCGACGAAGCTGGTGAAGCCGGTGATCGCGCCCCAGAACATCCCGCGCGGTGTCGATTGCGGCTTTTCCTCGGTGCGGTGGCGCAGCACGAAGAACCACTCCAGAACGAACCAGACGGCCAGCAGGCCGATCACCAGCTCCACGCCCGTCTCCGGGATCAAGGCGGCGGTGGTGTAGCCGACGGCGACGCCGACCAGCGCGGCCGGCAGCATGGTCACGAGCACCCTGCGATCGAACGTGCCGCGCCAGGCGAACAGCCCGATCCAATCCATGAAGACCAGAATCGGCAGCAGGATGCCGGCTGCCGTCACCGGCGAAATGGCGAGCGCCATCAGCGGCACGCCGACGATGCCCATCGAACCGCCAAAACCGCCCTTGGCGAGACCCACCAGGATCACGGCCGGAATGGCGCAGAGATAGAAGTACGGATCGGTGATAATCATGGCAGCCTGAACGGCGGGAGAGCCGTCATCGATAGGCGCTCGCATCGTCGGAGGCAAGGGCGGGCGCCGGGCGTTTCCGGACAGGAAATCGACCATGGCGAAGGCGACTGTCCATTGAGTTCGTGCGGATTGGTCGGCGGCACGCAGAGTTTTCGCTTGATTTCCATGGCGGCTTGCCCTTTCGACGGGAATTCGAAAGTCTTCATCAACGGGACTCGCGCGCTTTGCGGAAATATCTCGTCCCGGCGACCATCCTGGTCGTCTCCAGCGCTTTTGCGCTTGCCCTCGCGGCGCTGGTCTGGCGTTCGAGCGCGGAGGGTGACCGGCTGCGCTTCGAAGGCTTCGCGGACGATGCGGTGAGCCGGATCGAAAACCGCCTCGATCTGCATGTCTCGTTGCTCGAGGCGACGCGCGCCTATCTCCTCGTCACCAATGGCCTGCACGACCGCGACGGCTTCCGGGCCTACGTTGCCGGGCTTGATCTCGCGCATCGTTACGGCGGCATCCAGGGCATCGGATATGCCGAAGCCGTCCTGTCCGACGACACGGCTGAGGTCAGCGAATTTCTTCGCGACACCTACGGCCTGGCTCAGGGCGTCTGGCCGCCGGACACCGATCAGCCGGCGCGTACGCCGATCGTGCTTCTGGAGCCGCAGGACCGGCGCAACCAGGCGGCGATCGGCTACGACATGTTCGCCAACGCGATCCGGCGCGAGGCCATGGTGCGCTCGGTGGTGAGCGGTGCGCCGTCTGCAACCGCCCCCGTCGAACTGGTGCAGGAGATCGACGAGAACCGTCAGACCGGCTTTCTCATCTATCTGCCGTGGAACGTCGGTGAAAGGCCGCAGGATGAAACGCAGGCGATCCTAGAGGCGGGCGGCTTCGTCTATGCGCCGTTCCGGGTAGGCGATCTCATCGCCGCGGCCTTGTCCTCCGGTCCGTCCTTGCCGTTGACCCTCAAGATCTACGACGGCCGGGTCACGCCCGAGATGCTGATGGTCGACACGGCCGCCGCCGGATTGTCGTCGGCTGAAGCCGGAGCCCCGGAGTTTGCGACGCAACGCAGCATCGATGTCGCGGGCCAGACCTGGCTGGTCGAAATCGCGCCCAGTGGCGGCTTCCGGCAGACGGCATCCGATATGCCGGCGGTCCTGCTGGCCGTGCTCGGCCTGGCGCTGTCGATGCTTCTCGCGGTTCTGGCGTTCCTCCAGGCACGGCGTGCCGAAGCGGTCGCAGCGCTGGCCGAAGCCAGCACGCAAAGTTTGGCGCAGAAGGATCTGCTGCTGCGCGAGATGAACCATCGGATCAAGAACTCGATCACCCGCGTTCTTGCGATCGCGCGACAGACGGGCCGGAATTCCGCCGATCTCGACGAGTTCATGACATCGTACACCGCGCGCCTGCGGGCGATGGCGACCTCGCAGGAAATGCTGATGCGTTCGGGGCGCCAGGAGGCGACCATCCGCGATCTCCTGCATGCCGAACTGGCCCAGGTCTTCGGCGAGGACCTGCGCAATTGCACGCTGATCGGCCCTGATGTCGAGGTTCATCGAACCGCGGTCCAGCCGCTCGGCCTCACCTTCCACGAGTTGGCGACGAACGCGCTGAAATATGGAGCGGTGCTGGAGGACGACGGCACGCTCACGGTCGATTGGAGACGCGAGGGAGACCACATCGCCTTCGACTGGATCGAGCGGAGCGCCCGTCGCACCATTGCCTATGATCCGAACCGCAAGGGGTTCGGCACGCGTCTGATCGACATGAACATCGAGCGTGAGCTGGGCGGGCGGATCGAGCGGACGTTCGAACCGATGGGTTTGGTGGTCCGTGTCCGGTTTCCTGTCGGACGGGCGAGGGTCGATCCGGAAAACGCGATCATGACGGCCGTCGAGGCGGAGGCGTGACGGAGGGCCGCCGGCCGAATCCAGGCGGACAACCTTCGGGCTGCACCGCTCAGGGCCGCGCTCCTCGAACGCTCCGACGAATTGGGCGCCGCCGAACGTCCGTATTCGGTCATTCCCCGCGATGGCGCTTGGTCGGCACGGCCGTTTTGGCCATTTCGTGACTGCAGGGTCTGGCGCTTCGTGCGGTCATATCCAGGCAGCGCATCCTCCCGGGTCGTCCTCGGCAGCCGGTACAAGCACTGGTGCGGCGATCACCATCTCGTCACTGTCATCGAATCCTCATGGTTCGCGCAGATTGGGGCACGGTGCAGGCGGCAAAAGGCTTTGCCTGCCCGTGACGAAGGAATGGTTTTCATGCAATCCGACAGAGCAGAGACGACGGATGCCGCACGGTTGGCGGACCTCGTGAATTCGGCCTATCGAGGCGTCGGGGGCAGCCTCGGCTGGACCCATGAGGCGGAACTGCTCTCCGGCAGTCGGGCCGCTCCCGACGATATCGCGGCGTTGATTGAGAGCGAAACGACGACGGTCCTCGTGCGTTGGGATCCGGAGGATCGCACACGGGCGCTCGGTTGCGTCGCCGTCGAGATGGACGGCGCGGGCCATTGCACGATCTCGATGCTGGCCGTCGCGCCGGACGGGCAGGCCAAGGGCCTTGGCCGAGCGGCGCTCTCGGATGCCGAAGCGTTCGCCGCTGAAATGGGTGCCGGGATCGCCAAGATCACTGTCGTGCGACAGCGGGAATCGCTGATCGCGTGGTACGAGCGGCGTGGCTATCGCCGGGTCGGCGTCGAAAACTTTCCGTATGGCGACGACAGCGTCGGCGTGCCGCTGCGCGAGGATCTCGGTTTCATCGTTCTGGAAAAGCCGCTCCAGCGTCGCTGAGAACGAGCACACGTCCACGCGCCCGCTGCCGATCGGCGATGAAGGAGCGGGCGTCGTGGTCCCGCTTGCGATTGGCCCGGCGAGCCCTTAGAGAACCAGATCGAATTCGCGGTCAACCGGAAAGACCCATGTCCGATCAAGCCGTTCGCCCTCGCCTGGTGCTGGCCACGACGCCCCTGCCTGACGGGCCGGCAGGCGAGGAGGCCCTGCGCGCGGCCTTGTCCGGCGGCGATGTCGCGTCGGTCCTGATCGATCCGGCGGGACGGGATGCCGCTTCCTATCAGCTGTTTGCCGAACGGCTTTTGCCGCTGGCGCAGGCGGCCGGCGCCGCCGCCATCGTCGTTGACGACACGCGCTGCGCCGGCCGGTTGCAGGCCGACGGGTTGCATTTGACGTCGGGCGACGTCGACGAACTGGCCGACGCCATGAAGCGCTTCGCTCCCAAGCTCATCGTCGGGGCCTCGGGCTTTTCGACGCGGCATGACGCGCTCGAGGCCGGCGAACGGATGCCGGACTATCTCATGTTCGGCCGCCTGGGTGGCGACACGCATCGCGAGCCGTACAAGAAAAACCTCGAACTCGCCGCCTGGTGGGCGGAGCTGGTGGAGATTCCGGCCATCGTTCTGGGCGGCAATGCCCTGGAGACGCTCGACATGGCCATCGCCACAGGTGTCGAATTCATCGCGCTGGCGACCGCCGTGTTCGCGGACGGCATCGACCCGGCCGAGGCGGTGGCGAAGGCCAATGCCGTTCTCGACCGCCTTGCGGACGGTGCGGCGTGAAACGCCGGCTCGCCGATCTCGCGGCGATCGCGCTGCTCTTGTCTGCATCGCTGCCGGCCGTGCCCGACGCATCCGCCCAGGACACGCCGCCGGCGGCGGCTGCCGGGCCGGACAGCCCGGCTTCACAGAGCGACGAGGCGGGCGCTGCCGATCCGTCGGAGCCGGGAGCAGCCACGGGAGCCGAAACGGAGCCGGCGGCCGGCGGCGAGGACGCCGAGCCGAGCGCGAATGCGGGTCCCAGCAAGGCCGATATGGCCTATGGCGCCTTCCAGCGCGGCTTCTATCTGCGGGCGCGACAGCTCGCCGAACCGATCGCCAAGCTGGGTGATCCGGCGGCCCAGACGCTGCTTGCGGAGCTTTACGATCGCGGTCTCGGCGTGCGCCAGAACGAGGAGGAGGCGGCGCGCTGGTATGAGGCGGCAGCCGAGGGGGGCAATCCGGCGGCCCAGTTTCGCTTCGCCCTCATGCTGCTCGATGGCCGGGCGGTCGACAAGGATCCGGAGCGGGCCCGCGTGCTGATGAAGCAGGCGGCCGATGCGGGCGATCCGCTGGCGCAGTTCAACTACGGACAGATGCTCGTCCAGGCCTCGCCCTCCGGCGGCTTCGCCGACGCGATGCCGTATTTTCGTTCGGCGGCGCGGGCCGGCGTGCCCGATGCCCAATACGCGCTCGCCGAGATGCTGGCCAACGGCAAGGGCATCGAGGGCACCGACGAACGCGCCGCACGACGCTGGCTGCGAGCGGCCGCGGCCGGCGGATACGATACCGCCCAGGTCGAGATCGGCATCTGGCTGATCAATGGACGCGGCGGCCCCGCCGATCCCGAAGAAGGCTTTCTCTGGCTGAAGCGGGCGGCCGAGGGCGGCAATCCGATCGCCTTCAACCGGGTGGCGCATCTCTACAAGGACGGCATCGGGGTGGCGCCGGACAAGATGCAGGCCGCCAAATGGGCGGTGCTTGCCAAGCGCGCCGCCAACACCGACCCGGAGCTCGACGATTTCTTCCGGGGGCTGGACGAGGGCCTGCAGCGCCAGGCGCTGGAAGCCGCCAACCGATTCCGCTCCGGCTAGCACGCGAATGGGCTGGAAGACGGTCGCGCGGCGATGCGCGGTAAAATGACGGTCATGTCCCGTCCGGACCAAAGGGGCGCCAGGTCTTTGTTTTTCCTTAGGGCTGCGTCTTCGACGCCCACTGATGCCGTGAGGCCCTGCCGCTGAACGGGTTGGAGCGCGTTCGCCGACCGCAGCGGGCGGGGTAAGGGCCGATTATCACGTGTGTGGCAATCGACGGCATCGCGTATCGCGTGTACTTTCGACATGAGCAGCCGCCGCGCCGGGGCCGTCCCGCACCGGGATGGTACGGCCAAGACGACCGGTTCGGAAGTGAACGGCAAATGGCCAATATCCTCGTGGTCGACGACGATCCCCTGATCCAGGGCGCCGTGCGAGCATCCTTGCAGCGCCACGGTTTCGCGGTCGCCCTTGCCGGAGATGGGGTGGAAGGACTGGAGATTTCTGCGCGCTGGCCGATCGATCTGGCGATCGTCGATCTCTTCATGCCGAACATGGAGGGCATCGAGACGCTTCGAACCTTGCGCCAGCGGCAGCCCGATCTGCCGGTGATCGTGATGTCGGGATCGATGCAGGCAAGTGGTCCCCGGCCGCCGGCCGGCACCAACGGCAAGCGGCCCGATTTTCTCTCCATGGCGGTCGCACTCGGTGCCTGCGCGACGTTGCAGAAGCCGTTTTCCTCCGAAGAGCTGAACGACATGGTGGTGCGTCACTGCAAGGCGGCGTCTTAGGAGCGAGGCAGGACCGGATGGATGTCGGGCGTTTTTCGTGATCGCCGAGGAGTTGGGGCGGCACCGTCGGCGAAGCCGCGGTCTTGGCCCTTCGGCCGATCATTGAGCCTGTTCAGCCGCCTTGCCCTGGCGATGGCCGCGGTGGTGATTGCCACTGCGGTCACCATCGGCCTCATCAGCGCCCTGACCCTCAAATCGTTTGTCACACCGCGAGCCTTGCAACGGATGGAGTTGCATCTGCTCGTCCTGAGCGCCGACATGCGGCAGGCGGTGGACGGAGCCGGCGCCGATCTTCGGGCCTTGCAGCAGGCGAGCGGGCTTCAGGGGATCCTGCGGGCGCGCCGAGACGGCGGTGTCGATCCTGAAACGGGCTGGACCGACGCGGTCTGGCGGCGGCAGCTCTCGAACCTCTTCGCGGCGGAGCTGGAGGCCAAGCGAGCCTATCTTCAGCTCAGGGTCATCGAGGCGGCGCATGGCACGCGCGAGATCGTGCGGGTCGATCGGTCCGGGCCCGAGGGCGAGGTTCGCATCGTCTCCGACGACGAGCTGCAGACCAAGGGCGATCGGGACTATGTCGGGCAGACCATGACCTTGCCGATTGGCGCGCTGTTCGTTTCTCCGTTCGACCTGAACCAGGAATTCGGCGCCATCGAGCGGCCGTTTTCTCCGGTCGTCCGGGTGGCGATGCCGATCGCCGATGGGCGCGGCGGCACTTTCGGCATCCTCGTCGTCAATATCGACATGAAATATTTTCTCGACGCGATTCGAGAACAGAACGGTTCGAGCCGGCGCATCTACCTCGTCAACGCCCGGGGCGATTTGCTTCTGGCGCCCGACGCTTCGCGCGAGTTCGCATTCGAGCTCGGCGGCCAGGCCCGGCTTCAGGACGATTTTCCGTCCTTGGCCGATCCCATCGAACGGCATCGTTCGTTTCAAGGTGTCGTCGAAGACCGTGAGGGAGAGACGTTCGCGATCACCCTGCTTCCGTTCAGCCTGGCCGGGCTGAGGTCCTTGGCCATCGCAGAAGTGGTGCCCTATCGAGAGTTCATGGCGGTCGCCGGCACGACCGAGCGTTCGATCATGATCGGTGCCGCCTTGGCGGCGGCTGCCGCCATCGCTCTCGCGGTGTTGCTGGCGCGCTCCCAGATCAAGCCGCTCCAGCGCATTACGCTGGCTGCCCAGGCGATGGAGAGGGGCGAAGCGATCGACCTGCCGTTGGACGCGGCCGGCGAGATCGGCATCCTGGCCCGAGCCTTCGACCGGATGGCTCGCGAAGTGGGCGACAAGGCTGCGTCGCTGTCTCGAGCGATCACCGAAAACGAGAAGACCATCGCGCAACTGCACGAGCAGTCGCGTCGGTTGAAGCTCTTTACGGCGGCGTTGGAAGGGTCGGACGATGCGATCCTGATCCACGATCTCGACGGCCGCATCCAGACCTGGAACCGTGCCGCCGAAACCCTCTATGGATACAGCGCCGAGGAGGCGATCGGAAACACGACCGAATTCCTCGTTCCGCCCGAGCGCATCGAAGAATTGTACAAAAACCTGGCCCGCGTGCGAAACGGCGAACGGATCGATCATTTCGAGACGATCCGGGTGGCCAAGGACGGCCGGAGGATCGACGTGTCCCTCAGCATTTCGCCCGTCGAGGCCGACGATGGCACCCCGATCGGCGCCTCCAAGATCGCGCGCGACATCACCGCGCGCAAGGAAAGCGAGGCGGCCATCGCTGCGTCTACCGAAGAGTTGCGGCGGTCGAACGCCGAGCTGGAGGAGTTCGCCTATGTCGCCGCCCACGATCTGCAGGAGCCGTTGCGGATGGTGGCGAGCTACACGGAGCTTTTGGCGCAGCGTTACGAAGGCCAACTTGACGAGCGGGCGGACAAATACATCCACTACGCCGTCGAGGGCGCCAAGCGCATGAAGAGCCTGATCTCGGACCTGCTCGTCTATTCGCGCCTCGGAGCGCAAGGCAAGCCGTTGGAGCCGGTGAGCGTCGATATGATCCTCGACGGAGTCGAGCAGCGCATGCATCGCCTGATCGAAGAGACCGATACCGTCATCGAACGCTCGCCGATGCCGATCGTGATGGGCGACGACATTCAGCTGGGGCAGGTTTTCCAGAACCTCGTCGGCAACGCGGTCAAGTTTCGCTCCGACCAAGCACCCCGCATCTCGATCGGTGCTCGCCGGGAGGGGGCGATGTGGCGCTTTTCTGTGTCGGACAATGGCATCGGGATTGAACCACAACACGCCGAACGCGTTTTCCAGATGTTCCAGAGCCTTCACGAGCGCGGGCGATATGAAGGGAGCGGAATCGGTCTCGCCGTCGCCAAGAAAATCGTGGAGCGTCACGGCGGCCGAATCGGCCTTCAGTCCGAGCCTGGAAAGGGCTCGACCTTCTTCTTCACCGTTCCGGCGGATGCGAAAGAGTTATGAGCGAGGTTTTTCATCTTCTCCTGTTGGAGGACAACCCAGCCGACGTCGATCTGACGCGGGAGATGCTGTCTCTCAGCGAGATCGAGATCGAGATTTCTGTCGCAGCCGACGGGGTCGAAGGTATGAAGGCGCTCTATCGGCCGCCCTACGAAGCGAACGAACGGCCGGACCTCATCGTGCTGGACCTCAACATGCCCCGGAAGGATGGACGCAATTTTCTCAAGGAATTGCGACAGGACGCGACGCTCAAGGCGATTCCGGTGATCGTTCTGTCGTCGTCCGAAGCGCAGAGGGACATCGACAACAGCTACCAGCTCGGCGCCAACTGTTATGTCGCCAAGCCGGTCGACCTGCAGGCGTTCCAGGGCGTCGTGCGTACTGTCGAAAGCTTCTGGTTCAGGATCGCCAGGCTGCCCAGCGACAGCCTCTGACGCGCCGCGCCCTCCGGCGAGCCGTGCCGCCAGTTCGGACGCTACGCGAGCATCACGTGGGAGGACGCTCCAGCGTACTTGCTAGAGCGACCGAACGGCGTTCGACAGGGCGGCGCCCGTCGACGAAGCCGCCGGCGAGCGGCTCTCCCGCTGACCTTCGTATATCGCCGCTTCGAGCGTCCTCATCAGCTTGTCCGGCATGAAGGGCTTTCGCAAAGCGGCGAAGGCGCCGAGGGCGACTGCCATCTGCAGGAAATCCGGCTTGTCGTCCGTGCTTGAGGCAAGGGGATGCCCGGTCATCGCGATGATGGGGACCTCCGGATTGATCTCATGCATCTGCCGGATCGTGCCGATTCCGTCGAGGTCGGGCATGAAGATGTCGACGATCACAGCCGAGCAACCACCGCGTGCGAACAGCGCCAGACCCTCCCGGCCGCCGCTGGCGGCTCGGACGTCATAGAGCCGACTTCGAAGAATGGCCCCGAGCGCACGCAGCACATCCAGCTGGTCGTCAATTACTAGAATTGTGGGCATGTCTTCTGTCCTCTTCGCCGAGGTCGATGACGAGTATCTCTTTAGTAAGACCCGACTATGTGGAACACCGAACGGACGCCGACGCCCGAAAATCCTTGCGTATCAAGGCTTAGATAAGCCTATTTGCCTGGTCCGCTGTTCATTCACGCGGACCTCAAACAAGAGTAAAGAAAATAAGGATTTTTACCTAAAAACCAAGGGCTGCGTATTATCCAGGCGACAGCGAAGCTGATTAAAATAATCACTGAACATATTAATTTTTGTTCTTGTTTTATCTTTGGTTTGACGGTCTACTGCGGGAAAACCAAGGGTTGAGGTTGCTGTGGATGTCGAGCGTGGCAACGGAGACGGTCGCCCCGCAAGAGAGGTTGCTGAGTGCGGACCGGGTTCTTCTCCTCGTCGAGGACAATCCGGCCGATGCCGACGTCATTCGTGACCTTCTCGAAGCGACTCCGGACGGGGACAGCTTTCAGGTCCTCAACGTGACCCGGCTTGACGAGGCGAAGAAATTGCTGGTCGAACGCTCGATCGATGTCGTGCTTTTGGACTTGCGGTTGCCGGACGCTGCGGGAACCGAGGGCGTCGCGGCGCTTCTCGAGATTTCCAAGGACCTGCCGATCATCGTTCTGACGGGCATGGACGACGAGACCCTGGCGCTGAAATGCATCGACGCCGGTGCCCAGGATTACCTGTCCAAGGACGAGATCGCCTCGTCCAATCTGCGGCGCTCGATCGGATACGCGATGGCGCGGCTGCGCGAAGCGCAGATCCGTGAGCTGCAGTCGATGCTGGCCGGGTACCGGACCTTGTCGTCTTCCGGCGTGAAGACGGGAGTCACCGCGAGCATCGCCGGTGTCGGCGCGCTGAAGGAACGCAGGGAAGAGGACTATGCCAAGCTGCTCGATGCCTATTCGGACTTGTTTGCCCGATACATCGACCAACTGGCCTACCGGCAGCAGCGCCCGACGAGGTTGATGGACGAGATCGCGACTATCCTGGGGGATCTGCAGGCCGGGCCGCGTGATCTTCTGGACCTTCATGTGGCCGCGCTGGAAGAGTTGATCCACGGCGTCAGCGTTGAGCGGGCGCGCAGCTTCGTCATCGAAGGCCGGCTGCTCGCCTTGGAAATGATGGGGTTGCTGGTTGATTTTTATCGCACCGGACGGCGGCGCTTTTTTTCTGGGTCTGCAACATGACGAAGTACCGGTTGAGACTCTTCATCACGGGGCGCACGCCCCATTCGGTTCGCGCGCTCGAAAACCTCAAGGAAATCTGCGAGACCGAATTGACCGGCCGATACGAGGTCGAAATCGTCGACGTTCTCGAAAATCCGCAAATCGCCGACGACGACAAGGTTCTGGCGACACCAACCCTGGTGCGCAAATTGCCTGAGCCTGTCCGCAAGATCATCGGCGATCTCAGCGATCGCGATCGGGTCCTCCTGGGTCTCGACATCTTTTCCTCCGAGACCAAGCAAATCGCCGGCTGAACAGAGGCTATCGATGACGACAGACGAAGCGGCATGGGCGCTCGAAAGGCTGGAGACCGGCATTCCGGGTTTCGACCAGGTGTGCGGTGGCGGACTGCCGAAAAATCGCACGACCATGGTCGCCGGGACGGCCGGCAGCGGCAAGACCGTGATGGCGATGCAGTTCCTGGTGGCCGGCGTCCGCGAGTTCGATGAAAGCGGCGTCTTCGTCACCTTCGAAGAGGCGCCGGACGATCTGGTCGAGAACGTTCGCTCCTTCGGTTGGAAGATGCAGGATCTGATCGACAGGAAGAAGGTCGCCGTGGTCGATGCGACGCCCGAGCCCGGCGAAGTCAACGTCGAGATCGGTTCGTTCGATCTGTCGGCCCTCATGGCGCGCCTCGAGCGAGCCGTGAAGGAGGTGGGGGCCAAGCGTGTGATCCTCGACGCGGTCGGCGCCTTGTTCCCGCAATTCACCGACGCCAATATCGTGCGACGGGAACTGCACAGGATCGCCGTCGGGCTGCGCAGGCTCGAGGTCACGACGCTGCTGACCATGGAGCGCGTCAACGAAGACGCGACGATCGGCCGTTTCGGCGTCGAGGAATTCGTCGCCGACAACGTCATCATCCTGCGCAACCGTCTCGAACAGGAAAGACGGCGTCGCACGATCGAGATCCTCAAGCTGCGCGGCGCCGTCCATCAGAAGGGAGAGTACACCTTCACCGTGGACTCGACGAGCGGCGTCACCATCCTTCCGCTCTCGGACGTCGAGTTGAAGCAGGGGTCCTCCGCCAAGCGCGTGTCCTCCGGTGTTCCCACGATCGACAAGATGTGCGGCGGCGGCATGTACCGCGATTCGATCATTCTGGTGTCGGGAGCGACGGGGACGGGCAAGACGCTGACCGTCACCCAATACATCAAGGCCGCGATCGAGGCCGGCGAGCGCGCCCTCCTGTTCGGCTCCGAGGAAAGCCGCGATCAGCTCGCCCGCAATGCCAGTTCCTGGGGAGTCGACTACGAGAAGGCCGAACGGGACGGCCTTTTGCGCATCACCTGCCGCTATCCGGAGACCATGGGGCTCGAGGACCATCTTCTGCTGATGCGCCGCGAGATCGACGAGTTCCGGCCGTCGCGCATCGCCATCGACAGTCTGTCCGCCTTCGAGCTCTCCGGCTCGCGCCGGGCGTTTCGCGAGTTCGTTCTCGGGCTGACCAGCTATATCAAAAAGCTCGAGATCACCGGCATGATCACCAACACCACGCCGATGTTGATGGGAGGGGCGACCATCACGGAAACCCATATTTCCACCATCACCGACACCATCATCCTGCTGCGCTATGTCGAGCTTTACGGGGAAATGCGACGTGGCCTGACAATCCTGAAAATGCGCGGCACCCAGCACGAAAAGAACATTCGGGAATACGTGATCGACAGCAAAGGCATGCACGTCCAAGCGCCGTTCCGCGGCATCCACGGCATTTTGACCGGCACGCCGACCTACATGTTCGCGCGGGAGCGGGAAAACCTGTCCGACATGTTCAGTCTCGATCCGTCGAAATCGCGCAATAAGGCCGAGGGCGGATCTGAGGATGGCTCGTCCGACCGCGAGGGGTAGCGGCCGATGTCGACGGCTCACCGCCTTCTTCTCGTCGAAGACAATCCGGGCGACGCCGAACTGGCCCGCGAATGGCTCGCCGCCCTGGTGGACCTGGTGTTGGAGATCGAGGCCGTCTCCTCCCTGAAGGGAGCCCTCGAGGCGCTGCGCCGGTCGACCTTCGACGGCATCATTCTCGATCTCAACCTGCCGGACTCCCGCGGCATCGATACATTGCAACGCCTGCTGGCCTTCACCTCCGACATTCCGATCATCATCTATGCCGGCGGCGTCGGAAATCGCGACGTTGAGGCGGCGGCCAACGCCATCGGCGTCTCGGACGTGATCGTCAAGGAGGACTCCCACCTCAATCTGTTGGCCCACAGCGTCCGCTCGATGCTGCGTCGCGCCAAGGCGGAGCGCCAGCACGACCAGTTCGAAAGCCTGGTCAGCGTCATGCCGGATGCCGTCATCGTCACCGACCGCAGCGGCGTGGTGCAGTTTCTCAATCCCGCGGCGCAGGAGCTTTTCGGCCGCGCCGTCGAGGATTTCGCCGGCGAGCAGATCGGCTTTTCGGTGAAGGAGGGGGAATCCTCCGACCTCGAGATCTTCGCTGATGGGAAGCGGCGTGCCGCAGAGCTGCGCATCGGCGAATGCGTCTGGAATCGCAGGCCGGCCTATGTGGCGATGATGCGGGACGTCACCGAGGAAAAGCGGTTGGCCGACCAGTTGCGCCAGACCCAGAAGATGGAGGCGCTGGGGCTGCTCGCGGGCGGCGTCGCGCATGACTTCAACAATCTGCTTCTGGTGATGCTGCTCTATGCCGACATCATCGCCAAGGATCCGGCCGGCGCGGCCGTGCGCGAGGAGGCGGGCGAGATCCTGCAGGCCGTCATGCGCGCCCAGGCGCTCACCCGGCAGTTGATGACCTTCTCGCGGCGCCAGCCGATCGAGACGACGATCATCAACATCGACGGCCTCGTCACCGGTCTCCATTCCATGCTGCGGCGCCTGCTGCCGTCCAATATCGAAATCACCAGCGATTTTGCCGAAGGCCTGTGGCCGGTGCTCGGCGATCGCGGCCAGATCGAGCAGGTGCTGATCAATCTCGCCGTCAACGCCCGCGACGCGATGTCCGAAGGCGGTCGGTTCTCTCTGGAGCTCCGGAACGTGTCGATCCGCCGACACGAGCGCTCGGTGCCGCCCGGCGACTATCTGTGTCTGACCATCAGCGACACCGGCACGGGCATGTCGGACGAGGTGCGCGCGCACATCTTCGATCCCTTCTTCACCACCAAGGCGCGCGGCGAAGGCACCGGGCTCGGTCTGGCGACGAGCTATGCCATCGTCACCCGGATGAATGGCGAGATCACATGCCAGAGCGCGCCCGGAGACGGGGCACAGTTCACCATCCTTTTGCCGCGTGCCGAGAAGCCCGCGGAGAAGGCCGTCAGCGAGATTTCCGAGCTGGAGGGCCTGGGCGGCAGCGAAACGGTGCTCGTCGTCGACGACGACCAGGCGGTGGCCCGGGCGGCCTGCCGCATCCTGGAGAGCAAAGGCTATACCGTCCTTCTGGCCGGCAACGGCATCGAGGCACGCCATATCCTGGCGGAGCGCGCCGAGCCGGTCGACCTGGTCCTGAGCGACGTCGTCATGCCGAAGGAGGGGGGGCCGGCGCTCTCGGAGCATCTGCGCCGTCGCTTCAATGGCCTGCCGGTGGTCTTCATGACCGGATACAGCGACCATCCGATCGCCCATTCCAGCGGCGAAAGCACGATCAACGGCTTTCCGGCGCTCCTCAAGCCGTTCAAGCCACATGAGCTCCTGAAATTGGTCCGAAGCTCGATCGATGGCGCCCGCGATGGCGCAGGGTGATCGGCGACCCGACGTACGGTGCTGGTCGCCGCCGGCGTCGAGATCCCGGTCTTGCCGCCCGCAAGCCGCCGCGACTCGACCTGCTCGATCGCCAGACTTGAACCGGCAGGGGATTTATGATCTTGGAGCCGCCAAAGGCCGCACGGCCCCTCCCAGTCAATCGAGCGCGCGCATGAAGATCAACGGCAACGAAATCCGCCCCGGCAACGTCATCGAGCACAATGGCGGCCTGTGGGCCGCGGTCAAGACCGCCCACGTCAAGCCCGGCAAGGGCGGTGCCTTCAACCAGGTCGAACTGAAGAACCTGATCGACGGCACCAAGCTCAACGAGCGCTTCCGCGCGTCCGAGACGGTCGAGCGTGTCCGGCTGGAGCAGAAGGACTTTCAGTTCCTCTATGCCGAAGGCGAGATGCTGGTGTTCATGGACTCCGAGACCTTCGAGCAGCTGGAACTGCAGCAGGATTTCGTCGGCGACCGCTCGGCCTTCCTGCAGGACGGCATGACGGTGACGGTCGAACTCTACGAGGAAAAGCCGATCGGCATCTCGCTGCCCGATCAGGTGACGTTGACGATCACCGAGGCGGATCCGGTGGTCAAGGGTCAGACCGCGGCTTCCTCCTACAAGCCGGCGATCATGGAAAACGGCGTCCGCGTCATGGTGCCGCCCTTCATCGAAGCCGGCGAGCGCATCGTTGTCGACACGAACGAAATTACCTATGTGCGGCGGGCCGACTAGCGGCCCATTTCCAACCGGCCGCGCCGACGGCGCCCCCGACAGCCCACCTTTGAAGCGATGGAGCCGCTGCCGGCCAGCGCTTTCGGACCGTCGCTGACAATGAGAGACGTGTCATGGCTCGCTCCGCTCTTCTGACCGTAATGACGCAGGCCGCGCTCAAGGCCGGCCGCTCGCTGACGCGCGACTTCGGCGAGGTCCAGAATCTTCAGGTCTCGATGAAGGGACCGGCGGATTTCGTCTCCAATGCCGATCGCAAGGCCGAGGAGATCGTCTTCCGCGAGCTGGAGCGCGCCCGGCCCGACTGGGGCTTCCTGATGGAGGAGCGCGGCGCGATCGAGGGCAACGACGCGACCCATCGCTGGATCGTCGACCCTCTCGACGGCACCACCAACTTTCTGCACGGCATCCCGGTGTTCGCCGTGTCGATCGCGCTGGAGCGCGAGGGGCAGATCGTCGCGGGTGTGATCTTCAATCCGGCGACCGACGAGCTCTATACCGCCGAGCGGGGAGGTGGGGCGTTTCTCAACGACCGCCGCATCCGCGTTTCGGCGCGCATGAAGATGAACGAGGCCCTGTTCGGCACCGGAATTCCCTTCATGGGGCGTGGCGATCATTCGCTCTTCCTGTTCGAGGCGCGCCAGATCATGTCCGAGACCGCGGGCATCCGGCGCATGGGAGCGGCCGCGCTCGACCTTGCCGCCGTCGCCGCCGGGCGGCTAGACGGCTTCTGGGAGCGGGGGCTTCTGCCCTGGGACGTGGCGGCCGGCGCGATCATCCTGCGCGAGGCGGGCGGGTTCATCAGCCGCACCGACGGCTCGGCGTTCGACCACATGGCCGGCGACGTAGCCTGCGGTAACGAGACCCTGCACAAGGCCCTGCTGGAACGCCTGGCCATGGCCGCGGCGGCACGGCGCAGCGCGACCGCCTGAAAACGCACGTGCCGGGGCTGCGCCGGCATTCATTGGCTCTTTCGCATGACTGAAGCTTGGAGTGGATGGCCATCCGCGTTATGGAAAGGCCGCCGCGGCGTTCCAATGCGCCTTATTCTCCGCTAGTTTGGCTGCCATCGGGCAGACAGGGCTATTTCAGAAGCGCGATGCAAGTCTTCAGTTCGCCGCACGACAAGACCACGCGATCCGGCGGTTTCGATCCGCACAGGCTGTCGAGTCCCCTCGTCTTTCTGTGGTCGATGCTGGTGTTCCTGGCGCTCGCCGGCTTCGTCGCCGCGATCCTGTGGCGCCAGGTGTCCTCGGCCTTCGTCACCAATCCTGGCCTGAACGGGCTGATCGTCGGCGTGCTCGGCGTTGGCATCCTTCTCGCCCTGGTCCAGGTCGTGCGGCTTTCGCGCGAGGTGCGCTGGGTCAATGCCTTCCGCGACGGCGACACCGAATTCGAGGAGATGCGCGGGCCCGTCCTGCTGGCGCCCATGCGCGGGCTGATCGGCCGGCGCCGCCAGTTGTCGCTGTCGACGATGTCGCTGCGCTCGATCCTCGATTCCGTCGCCACACGGCTGGACGAGACGCGCGACATCTCACGCTATCTGATCGGGCTCCTGGTGTTCCTCGGTCTGCTCGGCACCTTCTGGGGCCTTCTTCGGACCATCGGCTCGATCGGCTCGACCATCCAGGCACTCGATCCGGCCGGCGGCGACACGGCAAGCATTCTCGACGCGCTGAAGGCCGGCCTCGTCGCGCCGCTGTCGGGCATGGGCACGGCCTTTTCCTCCTCGCTGTTCGGTCTGTCGGGCTCGCTGATCCTGGGGTTTCTGGATCTCCAGCTCGGCCGCGCCCAGAACCGCTTCTATACGGAGCTGGAGAACTGGCTGTCGTCGATCACCGACGTGGGGCAGGATCTGTTGCTCGGTCCGGGCCCCGTCGGCCACCACCGGGGCGAGGATGACGAACTGCGGGCGCTGACCGACAAGATCAACCGGATCGTCCAGGAGCAGGCGGTCTCGCCGCGCCAGAGCGCTGCCATGGCCAGTCTCGCCGAAAGCATCCAGGGGCTGGTCCAGCATATGCGCTCCGAGCAGCAGATGCTGCGCGACTTCGTCGAGGCGCAAGCGGGCGAGCAGCGCGAACTGCGCGGCGTGCTCGACCGGCTGTCGCGCTCGATCGAGAATCGGCAGGACTGATCCGTGGCGCTGGCACGCAATCGCCGGTCGGAGCGCGGGATCGACTACTGGCCCGGCTTCGTCGACGCGCTGTCGACGCTGCTCCTGGCGATCATGTTTCTGCTCTCGGTGTTCGTGCTCGCGCAGTTTCTCCTGAGCCGAGAGATCAGCGGCCAGGACGAGGCGCTGAACCGCCTCAACGAGCAGATCAACGAGCTGACGCAACTCCTGGCGCTGGAGCGCAGCTCCAACGACGATTTCGAGACGCAGATCTCCAGCCTGCAGGCCTCCCTGTCGGCGAGCGAGCAGGAGCGCTCGCGCTTGCAGCTGGCGCTCGATTCCGGCAGCGGCACGGCCGCCCAGGCGGAAACACAGATCGGCACCCTCGAAGGCCAGCTGTCCGAGCAGCGGCAATTGTCGCAGCGCGCCCAGGCGCAGGTCGAACTCTTGAACCAGCAGCTCGCCGCGCTGCGCCAGCAGATCGGTGCGCTGGAGGATGCTCTGCAGATCTCCGAAAACCGCGACCAGGAAAGCCAGACCAAGATCGCCGATCTCGGTCGCCGGCTGAATCTCGCTTTGGCGCAGCGTGTTCAGGAGCTGGCACGCTATCGCTCGGACTTCTTCGGTCGGCTGCGTGAGATTCTCGCCGACCGCGAGAACATCCGCATCGTCGGCGACCGCTTCGTCTTCCAGTCGGAGGTCCTGTTCCCCTCCGGCAGCGACCTGCTGCAGCCGGCCGGTCAGGACGAGATGGTCAAGCTCGCCGACGCGATCAAGGAACTGGCGCACGAGATCCCCTCCGATATCAACTGGATCATTCGCGTCGACGGCCACACCGACAACGTACCGATCAGCGGCGGACGATTCCGCGACAATTGGGACCTGTCGACCAACCGCGCGGCGGCCGTCGTGCGCTTCCTGATCGAGCAGGGCGTGCCGGCCGAGCGCCTCGCGGCGACCGGCTTCGGCGAGTATCAGCCGCTCGATCCCGAGGACACGCCGGAAGCGCGCGCCCGCAATCGCCGCATCGAATTGAAGCTGACCGAACGCTGAGGCTTGTTTGTCGGCGGGGCGGAGGCAGCTGGCGTCTGTCTCGCCGGCTCCCGCTGTCCGCGGTCCTGCGACCGATCGTCCGATGCGGCGCGTGCTTCGTCGAACGATTGGAGAAACCGGCTCGCCACCTGCGCGTTCTGGGACTGTGAGTCACAGGAGATCGCCCTGTCATGAGGTTCCGAAATCGCATTCTGCTGGCCGCCGTCGTTGGCGGCGCCTGGTATCTGCTCAAGAAGCAGCGCGACGACGAGATGACGTTTGCCGGCGTGCATTCGCGGCCTTCGCCGCACACGGCCAACGATCGGCTGGAGCGGCTGGCCGCCGAACACCGGGCAAAACAAGCGGGCCGCGCCGCGCAGCCCGTTGACCGGGTGGACGAGGCAGGAGACGAGTCGTTTCCGGCCAGCGATCCGCCGGCTTATTGAGCGCGGCCCAAGGCCTCTTCCGATTGTCCGTGGTGCTCACGGAATTCCACGGTTCGCCTCGGAAATTGAGCGCGGCTCGCCTTGACCCTCGGGTCAAATGGAGTAGCCGTCGCCTGAGCGCCGATCGACGGCGTGCCGTCGGGTGTCGTTCGCGGCCCCGGAGGGCGAACAGGGGATACTGAGGAAGACCACCATGCAGAAGCCGATCCCATTCATCGATCTTGCCACGCAACGGGATCGGATCCGCGATCGCATCGATGCCCGGCTGGCATCGGTTCTCGACAGCGGCGCCTACATCCTCGGACCCGAGGTCCGGGAATTGGAAGAACGGCTCTCGGAGTTCGGCGGCATGGCGGCGACGCTGAGCTGCGCGTCGGGTACGGACGCCTTGATCCTGCCGCTCATGGCCTGGGACATCAAGGCGGGTGATGCGGTGTTCGTGCCGAGCTTCACGTTTGCGGCGACGGCCGAGGTCGTGGCGCTGCTCGGTGCCACGCCCGTCTTCGTCGATGTCTTGCCGGACACGTTCAACATGGATCCGGCCAATCTGGAGGCGGCGATCGGCGAGGTGAAGCGGGCCGGGGTCCTGACGCCGCGCGCGGTCATTGCGGTCGATCTGTTCGGTCTGATTGCCGACTACCCGACGCTGAAGCCGATCTGCGACAAGCATGGGCTGAAACTGATTTCCGATGCCGCTCAAGGCTACGGCTCGACGCTGGACGCGCAGATGGCTGGCGCCTGGGCTGACGTCGTGTCCACGAGCTTCTATCCGGCCAAGCCGCTCGGCTGTTACGGCGACGGTGGTGCAGTGCAGACCGACGACACGGAACTCGCCGAAATCATGAGGTCGCTGCGCGTGCATGGCGCCTCGGCCAAAGATCGCTACGACAATGTGCGAATCGGCATCAATGGTCGGCTGGATACGATCCAGGCCGCCATCCTTTTGGAAAAGCTCGCGATTTTTCCCGAAGAGATCGAGCGTCGCACCGCCACGGCCAAGCGCTACGACGCGGCGTTTGCGGGTCTTGCGACGCCGCAGCACGTGATGGAAGGCGCTGTGTCGACCTGGGCGCAGTACACGATCAAGGTCGAGCATGGCCGGGACCGCTTCGTGGCCGAGATGAAGGAGCGGGGCGTGCCGACGGTGATCTACTACGGCAAGCCGCTGCATCGGCAGACCGCCTATCGCGATTTCCCCTGCACCGGCAATGGCCTGGCCGTCACCGATCGGCTTTCCGAGGTCGTCGTCAGCCTGCCCATGCACGCCTATCTCGATGCCGAGACTCAGGATCGCATCATTGCCGCCGCGCAGGACTCGCTGGCTGCAATCGCGGCCGAAAGGGCCTGAACCGAGCCGGGCTGCGAACCGCATAAAAAAGGCGAGGCAGCCATCGCTGCCTCGCCGGGAAAGATCGGAGCTGAGGGAGGAGCAGACTATTCCTCTTCGTCCTCACTCTCTTCGCGGCGCATCGCGGTGAGCTTGGCGAACACCGCGGCCGCATCCAGCTCTTCGTCCTCGGACCGGTCCTGGCCATAGGATTGCGTCTGCGCCGCCGAAAGAAGGCGTTCCTCTTCGGCGTTGGGCTGCTGCGGCAGGTCGCGCGCGGCCTTCTCGACTTCCAGGTCCAGGTCGATCTGCGAGCAGAGCCCGAGCGTCACCGGATCCATCGGCTGCAGATTGGCCGAGTTCCAGTGGGTGCGCTCGCGAATCTGCTCGATCGTGTTCTTGGTGGTGCCGACCAGTCGCGAGATCTGCGCGTCCTTGAGCTCCGGATGATTGCGCACCAGCCACAGGATCGCGTTGGGGCGATCCTGACGCTTGGAGACCGGCGTGTAGCGCGGCCCCTTGCGCTTGGCCTCCGGGACACGGACCTTCGGCGGCGCCAGCTTGAGGCGGTGGTTGGTGTCCTTCTCGCCCTTCTCGATCTCGTCGCGACTGAGTTGGCCGGTCAGGATCGGATCGAGCCCTTTGATGCCTTGCGCTGATTCGCCGTCGGCGATCGCCTTCACCTCCAGCGGATGGAGCGTGCAGAAATCCGCGATCTGGTCGAACGAGAGCGACGTGTTGTCGACGAGCCAGACGGCCGTCGCCTTTGGCATCAAGAGTTGCTGGGCCACAGATAAAGACCTCCTCTTCGCTCGCCCGGGTAGGGGCGGGCTGTGGACGAAACCACATGTTCTGGAATGACCCCTTTATAGGGAGTCGCGCATCGTTCCGCAAGGAAGCCCGCCGAGCGCCGTCGCGGCGCTGGGGAACCCGGTCCTGCGCCGGCCCGATGTCATTCGGCGCAGGGCATCGTCAGGACGATCTTGCCGACGTGATCGCGGTCGAGATGGCGATGCGCCTCCGCCGCTTGCGCCAGCGGATAGACCGCCTCGATGACCGGCCGGGCAGCTCCGCTCGCCAGAAATGGCCAGACATTGGTCTCCAACCCCCGTGCCAGGGCCGCCTTGACCTCGACCGGTCGGTTACGCAGGGTCGATCCCGTCAGCGTCAGCCGCTTGCGCATCAGCAGTGAGGCGTCGATCTCGCAATGCGCACCCTTGAGGAAGGCGATCTGCACGATGCGGCCGTCCTCGGCGGCGACCTGCAGATTGCGGTTGAGATAGTCGCCGCCCACCATGTCGAGGATCAGGTCGACGCCGCGTCCCTTGGTGGCGGCGAGTGCCGCTTCGACGAAGTCGCTGTCGCGATAGTTGATCGCCGTCGTCGCGCCGAGCGCGCGCACCGCCTCGCATTTCTCCTCGCTGCCGACGGTGGCCAGGACCGTGGCGCCGAATACCCGGCCGAGCTGGATGGCGGTCGTGCCGATGCCGGACGCGCCGCCATGCACCAGAAAGGTCTCCCCGCGTTCCAGCCGGCCGCGCTCGAAGACATTATGCCACACGGTGAAGAACGTCTCCGGGACCGCGGCGGCTTCCACCATCGACAGGCCTTGCGGGATCGGCAGGGCATTGCCTTCGGCCACGACGCAGGCCTCGCCATAGCCCCCGCCGGGCAGCAGCGCCATCACCCGATCGCCCGGCGTGAAGCGCGAGGTCTCGGCGCCGCAGGCGGTGACGATCCCGGCCACCTCGAGCCCCGGCCAGTCGGGAGCCCCGGGCGGGGGAGGGTAGGCGCCCAGGCGCTGCAACGCATCCGGCCGATTGACCCCGGCCGCATGCACTTCGATGAGCAGGTCCCTCGGTCCCGGCGTAGGGATCGGTCGCGTGGCCTCTGCAAGGACCTCCGGACCACCCGGTTCGGTGATCGCGATGACCGTCATTGTGGATGTCGGTGCCATCTTGTCTCCTTAACGAAAAGCGATGTTGGGCACCGATCGAAAGCCGATTCGGCGCCGCAGTAAGACTTAATCAAGCTTTATGGAGCATAAATCAGTTCTCCGGATTTTTCCGGATGAGCGGCGCCGACCCAGCGGTGGGTGCCGTTGACGCCTCCCTGTTGAAACTTCTGAGAGCCGCCCTGCGGCTCTTTTTTTTAGGGGGCCTGCGAACCTCCTCGCCTTCTTCGTGTTATAATTTGGCTGTTGACATTAACCAAATTTAACGGCTGCCCTTGCCTTGAGACCGAGGTGGAGACAGTTTTGACGGGCAGTCGGCGCGCCGGAAGCGTTCGCTGCTCACCACATGAAGGCCGCTGACGCAATGACGACCCCGAGCCACGATCAACTGGACGACGACAGAACCGTCCGGCTTGCCGAACATCTTGCCTTTTCCCGGTCGTTCCAGGCGTTGTTCAACGAGGGCATGACCCTGGTGGACGAGACGGCGGCCTATCTGGACGGCGACGGACGGGTCGAGGCCAAACGGCTGTCGAAGCCGGCCGCCACGCTCTATGCGGCCGAATCGATGCGGCTTACCACCCGGCTGATGCAGATCGCCTCCTGGCTTCTGCTCCAGCGTGCGGCCAATCAGGGCGACATGTCGCGGGCGCAGGTCGAGGCGGAAAAGGTCAAGATCCGGCTGGAAGGGGTGGGCACTGGCAAGGATTCGCCCCAGTTCGCCGAGCTTCCGGAGATCTTCCGGTCCCTCGTCGAGCGTGTGCTCAAGCTCGAGCGACGGATCGTCATGCTGGACCGCGAGATCTACGGCAGCGGCTTTCAGGACCCCGAAGTCACCCGCAACCCGGTGGGCGAGCAGATCGACCTGCTCAAGACCGCTTTCAATCTCTAGACGCGCGATCCGGGACGATCCGCGGATGGATGACCCGGGACCGCCATTGGCGGTTTCTGTTTTGGTATTCCTGAAGCGCGACAGGCTTCAACCCTACAGACAGATAAACCTATAAGTCGGTGCTTCGCGGGCGATGCGCATCATGCATCCCCCCGTGTCGGTCCCTCACAAGCGAAATCGATGGTCGCACCGTTCGGCGGGATGATTGAATCGCCGGACGGCCTTCATGCGTCTCCACCGGCGGCCCGTGGCGGACGCGCAAAAACAAGCCCCGCCGAAACCAGGCTGTGTGGAAAGCCGGGCAAATCAGATAGGATGGCCGCCTTGGGAACAGGGCGGCCATTTTCATGGGATATATCGTCGGCGAGGATCGGGAGCAGGTATCGCTTCTGCCGTCACGGATCGAAG
>NZ_JAZHFT010000021.1:0-84944 GCF_036541425.1 Consotaella aegiceratis | reverse complement strand
AGCACAAATTCCGCCGCGCCAGAAATCAGCTTCTCACCTTCGCCGACTGGCCTGGAGCGCTCGAGGCGACCAACAATGCCTGCGAACGCGCGCTCCGACCCGCTGTCATCCAGCGCAAGGTCACCAACGGATATCGCGCCCTCTGGGCCGCCCAAGGAGAGGCCGACATCCGCACCGTCGTCGATACCGCTCGACTGCGAAACGGCGCCAACCCTTTCCAGACCATCCGTCACACCCTCAGCGCCTGAACGCGCCTGAACGCGCAAGTCGGAAACGAGGGTGGGTAATTACGATCGTAAGCCTGTCGTTTTGCCCGGTCGCCAGAGACACTCAGCGCCGTCAACGGGTGGAGACGACGTCTTCGAGCGCTGCGGCGATGGCCAGGATGCGCCAGTCGGCGCCGCCGGAGCCGACGATCATCAGGCCGGTGGGCAGGTCTCCGGACACGTGCATCGGGATGGTCGCCGCGCAGCCGTCGAGGAAGTTCACCGTCGAGGGATTGCGCAGGATCAGCCCGTTGAGCCGGTCGAAGTCGGCCTCCACGTCGGCAATCCTCGGCGGCACGATCGGCACGGTCGGTGCGATGAACGCGTCGTAGCCGGCGGCAAGCTCGGCAAAGGCGGCCGTCGCGTCCCGGCGGATGCGGCGCGCCTCGTCCACCTCGCCCGGCGCAAAGGTCTCCGCCGCGCGAATGCGCTTCAGGACATGCGGATCGCCGGTGGTCTCCAGCTGGTCGAGGTAGGCTTCGTGGGTCGCATGGGCCTCGGAGGCGACGATCAGCCGATTGACGGCGCCCGCCTCGGCCAGCGGCGCGAACTCGACATCCTCCAGCGTGGCGCCGGCCTCCGCCAGGGCGGCGAGCGCGGCGTCGAAATCGGCGGCGACCTGGCGATCCATGTCCTGGGTCAGGACGGTGCGCAGCACGCCAAGGCGCAAACCGGAAACATCCGCGGCCGGGGCTTCCGGCCGCGCCGCGCCGGACAGCACCGCATGAAGCGCCGCGCAGGTGGCGATATCCGGCGCGATCGGACCGACGCTGTCGAGCGTGGCCGAGAGAGGAAACACGCCGTCGCGCGGCACGGACATCTGGGTCGGCTTGAAACCGGCCAACGCGTTGAAGGCGGCGGGAATGCGGATCGAGCCGCCGGTGTCGGAGCCGAGTGCCGCATCGACGATGCCGAAGGCGACGGCGATCGCACCGCCGGACGACGACCCGCCGGAAATCCGTTCCGGATCGTGGCTGTTGCCGGGCGTGCCGAAATGCGGGTTCAGCCCGACGCCGGAATAGGCGAATTCGGACATGGCCGTGCGCCCGCACAAGACGGCACCGGCGTCGCGCAGCCGGCGGACGACCTCGGCGTCGCTCGATGCCGGCTGGCGCCCCGCAAGCTGCACGGAACCGGCCGTGGTGATTTCGCCCGCCTCGTCGAACAGATCCTTGATCGTCACCAGCAGGCCAGCCAGCGGGGCGTCGAGACGGGCTCTGTCGCCATCCAGCCGCTCGGCCTCGCCCATGATCTTGGCCGCATCGAAGCGCGTGAAGATCGCGCCGGCGACAGACTCGTCGAGATCGAGCACGCGGGCAACGGCCTGCGCCGCGCGATCCACCGCACGAAAGGACAGGCGGCCGGCGGCGCGCTTCAGCGGTGATAGACGATCCATGACGGGTTCCTCAGCTTACGACAGGCAGGACCCGGCACTCATACTGGTGCGTGATGCTGCGGCCAAGCACCGGATCGCTCATGACCATGCGAAAGTGGCGCGCCGGCCTTACGCCGCCGGCAAGAACGCCAAGCGTTCCGCACATCATCGCGGTGCCGGGCGTCAGTCGCCCGCCCTCCAAGGCCAGGGGACAGCGCGCCATGAGGTCGGCGAGGGGCCGGATCTTGGCCATCGGGCCATCCTGATAGGACACCCAATCGGCCGCCATGTCGTCGCGGACGAAGGATTGCAGACGGATCTCGTCGAGGTGGTCACTCACCTCCTCGAAGCGCCACAGCGTCGAAGCGACGGGTTTCGGGCAGACCTGCTTCGACAGAGCCACCGATTGGGCTTCGAGGTCGCGGTCAGTGTGGTCGGAGCCGAGACCGAGGTAGAGGGCGTTGCCGTCGTCCAGGAGCAACGGTTCGATTTCGCCCGACGAGGCCGTGCCGACGACCTCGATGAGCGGCGACTGGGTCAGCAGTTGCGCGCCGACGTGATAGAACAGCGGCACGGTGGAAGGCGGCGCCACGCCGATCGCCTCCAGTTCGGCGATGTGGTGGTCCACCGCCGCCTGGTCGCGGCCGGTCCAGCCGGCGATCACGGCGTTTTCGAGCGTCACGGTCACGGCATCGCGGCCGACCGCGTCGAAGGTCAATCGAGAGGTCAAAACGGCACCTTGAGGGTTGGCTGCGGGTCAGACGCCGTCGGCGAGGAACAGCGCCAGGCTCGGGAACAGCACCAGGGCGACGACCATCAGCAGCATAGTGAAGACATAGGGGATCACGCCCACCATCACGTCGGTCAGCGTGCCCTTGGTGCGGGCACCCTGGACCACATAGAGGTTGAGGCCGACCGGCGGTGTGATCAGCGCCATCTCGATCAGCACGATCATCAAGACGCCGAACCAGACCTTGTCGAAACCAAGTTCGGCGATGATCGGAACGACGATCGGGATGGTCGCGATCATCAAGGACAGCGTCTCGATGAAAAAGCCGAGGACGATATAGAGCAGGATCACCACGACCAGCGTGCCGTAGGGGCCGAGGCCGAGATTTTCCAGAAGATCCGTCAGCTGACGTCCGAGGCCGGCGGCGGCGAGCGTATAGTTCAGGAAATAGGCGCCGACGATCACGAACATGATCATCGCCGTGGTGCGCACGGTGCCGAGCAGCGCCTCGGTGATCATCGTGAGGGTGACGGCGCGATGGAAGGCCGCGATGACGAAGGCCATCGCCACACCGATCGCCGCCGCCTCCGTCGGCGTCGCCCAGCCCTCGTAGATCGAGCCGACCACGACGCCGAAGAGCAGGGCGATCGGGATCAGATGGCGAAGGCCGGCGATGCGCTCGCGCCATGAAAAGCTGCGGCTGGGGCCGCCGAGTTCCGGTCTTCGGCTGCAGATCAGCGCGGTGACGACCATGAAGCCGACCGCCATGAGCAGGCCGGGGACGAGCCCGGCCAGGAACAGCCGCGGCACGGACGTTTCCGTCAGGAAGCCATAGACGATGAGGTTGATCGACGGCGGGATCAGGATACCGAGCGTGCCGCCCGCCGCGATGGCCCCGGCGAAGAGTTTCGGATCGTAGCCGAGGCGGTCGGCCTGCGGCATGGCGACCGTCGCGACGGTGGCTGCGGTCGCCACCGACGAGCCGGACGTGGCCGAAAACAGCGTCGCCGTGCCGATATTGGCGTGGACGAGGCCGCCGGGCAGCCACGAGAACCAGGCGTCGAGAGCGCTGTAGGTCCGCTCCGCGATGCCGGCCCGTACCAGGATTTCGCCGAGCAGCACGAAGAACGGGATCGCGATCAGCAGGAAACTGTCCGAAGACGAATAGACGACCTGCCCAAGCCCTCGGATCAGGGGGAAGGGCGAGAAGAACACGTCGATCCCGATCCCGAGAAGGAACAGGACGACACCCACCGGCAGCGACAGCGCCAGGAGGCCGAGAAGGCCGAAACCGACAGACCAGATCATCAAGGTTCTCCGGTTTCGGTGCCGCCGCCGGCCATCGCCTTGACCTGGTCCCACTCGCGCCGGGCGGCCAGAACCGCCACGCAGACCAGCAGGATTCCGGCGACGACGGTGAGCCAGACCCAGCCGGCGAACCAGATCGATTGCGGAATCCAGAGCGGCGTCGCCAGCGGCGTGTTCGCATGCGAGTTGCGGGCCAGCGTCTTGCCCAGAACATCCCAAGCATAAACCGACACGAGGCAGGCGATGACGAACAGGCTGGCGAGCGCCAGAAGATCGAAAACGCCCTGGCCGAACAGAGGCAGGCGCGCCTGCAGAAGATTGATGCGAACGTGCGCCCGCTCCGTGACCGCGAAGGCGAAGCCCCAGGTCGCCACGCACGCCATGACGTAGCCCGAGATCTCGTCCGACCCGCCGATGCTGCCGACGGCGGTCTGCCGCAGAACGATCTCCAGCAGGATCAGCAGGCCCGTGCCGAGAAGGGCGACACCGGCGATGGCGGCGATCGCTCGATTGATGCGGGCGAAGATCGCGGCGACCCCAGCCGGGCCGCCGCGCATTGTCTGGCCTTCGATCATCGGCTCGAACCTTCGAGTTTATTGCGCCTCGACGGTGACACCGGCGACCTTGCCGACCGTGTCGTTCCAGCGCTTCACCCAATCGCCGCCGGCGCGCTCGGCCCAGTCCGGCAGCACGTCCTCTTTCAGCACCTTTTCCGCCAGTTCGCGGTCGGCATCGGTCGGCTCGACGAGCGTCATCGTGGCGGGCTCGCCGGCCGCGCACTCGCCATCGCCGGTCAGGCAGGCGACATCCCGGGCCAGGGCATCGCTGGCGTCGGCCCAGGCCTGGTCCTCGAACTTCGTCTTGACCTCGTCCTGCAGGAAGGACTGCACGCCCGGCGACAGCTCGTTCCACTTGTCGCGGTTCATCGCCGTGATCACCGGATCCCAGCCGCCGAGCGGCAGCGTCAGAAGATGCGTCGAGGACTCCCACCAGCCGGCGCTGTAGCCGGAGCCCGCGCCCGTCACGGCACAGTCGATGACGCCGCGCTCCAGGGCGCCGGGAACTTCGGAAAAGGCCAGCGTGATCCCTTCCGCGCCGAGTTTCTCCAGAAAGATCGCGGTCATGCGGCCCGACGCGCGCACCTTCTTGCCCTTCAGATCGGCCAGGCTTCCGACGTCGGCGTTGCAGAACACCACCTGCGGCGGATAGGGCGCGATCGCCAGCAGCTTCGAATTGAAGCGATCCGCCATGATGTCCTCGACCATCGGCCGCGCGGCGTCGACGACCTTGTGCTCCTCTTCGGCATCGGTGGCGATCAGGGGAACGTCGAGACCCTCCAGTTCCGGCGCATCGCCGACCGTGTAGTCGCCGACGGTCATGCCGATGTCGAAGACGCCGTCGCCGAGCATGCGGAACACGTCCGCGCCTTGGATGCCCATCTGGTCGAAGGTCGTCATCTGCACGTCGATGGCTCCGCTGGAGTCCTCCGGCAGGGTCTTGGTCCAGAACGGCTCTTCGAAATCCTGGTAGAGCGGAAGATTGCTCCAGCTTCCGACCACCGAGAGCGTGGTGTCTTCCAGGTCCTGGGCCGATGCCGGCAGCGTTGCGCCGACGAGGCTGGTCGAGATCATGAGACTGGCGAGAAGTGCTTTCATGTCTTGGCTCCGTGGATTGGAAGGCTTGAATGCGCGTCTGCGCTGAACGATCAGAAACCCCGCTCGGCGGGGAGATCGGTCACCAGCATGTGGCCGGGTTCGTGGGTGATGGCGATGTCCGGGCGGGCGCGCCGGATTGCCATCTGGGGGGTGACGCCGCAGGCCCAGAAGACAGGCACCTCGCCGTCGGCGATGACCGGCGGATCGCCGAAATCGGGCTTCATCAGATCGGCAATGCCGATCGCGGCCGGGTCGCCGAAATGCAGCGGTGCACCGTGGGCAAGCGGCTGGCGATCGGACAGGACCATCGCGCGGATCGCGTCGCGGGGCTGGAAGGCCCGCATCGAGACCACCATCGGTCCGCCGAACGGGCCGGCGGCCGCGGTCTCGATCGTGGTGACGTACATCGGCACGTTCGTGCCGGCGGTGACATGCGGCACGTGGATTCCCGCGCGTTCCAGGGCATCCTCGAACGAAAAGGAACAGCCGATGACGAACGACACGAAATCGTCCCGCCAGACCGCCGTCAGGTCGCGCACGGCGTCGCCCGGCTCGCCGTCATGGAAGATGCGATAGAGCGGCACATCCGTGCGGATGTCGAGATCCTCGCCGAGACCGGGCAGTCGGGGATCGCCGGTCTGGCCTATGCCGAGCAGAGGGCAGGGCTTGGGATTGAGAACGCAGAAACGCAGGAAGTCGTCGGCGAAGGACTGGGGCAGGATCGCCAGATTGCCCTGGAGAAAGCCGGGCGCCTGTCCGCTCGTCTGGCCGCTGAACGTGCCGGACCGGATCCGGCGGCGCAGATCGCCCGGCGACGGTATAACAGCGCGTCCTGTCCCTATGTCCATTCGATGGGCATCTTTCTCGATTGCGCATCATTGCAGCAAATCGATAGTCCGATGCATGGGTGACGTAGTCAATCGATCAATTATCGATCATCTTGATCGTATTTATCGATCGTTTCGAGATCCCACTGCCTGGTCTGCGCAGGCGCGCAAGGCCTCCGCCAGCGGCCGCCCCAGCGTGGCCATATGCGCGAAGACGAAGCGCAACGCCTTGGGCTTTGCCTCCGGCACGGTATCGAGCCGGCGGATCCGACCGGCTTTGACTTCGGCCTCGATCATGCTGATCGGCAGGACGCCGATGCCGAAATCGGTTAGGACGAGGTGGAGGGCCGCCGACAGCGACGCGCATCCGTGCAGCAGAGGCAGCGCATGAATGTCGGCGGCGGCGAAGATCGTCTCCAGGTCGCGGTAGGGCAAGGTTCCCTTTGGAAAGGTGACGATCGGCCACAGAGCGAGGCCCTGCACCGTCAGTCGGTCTTGCGCGACATCGGCGTCGGCCGCCGCAAACCAGTCGATCGCGCTGGCGAAGACGAAATGGCTCTGTGCCCGAGCCGGCACCAGTTCCTCCATCATCACCGCGACGTCCAACTCGTCCTCGAGCAGCTTCGCGGCGAGCGTCTGGGAGGTGTCGACGGCCAGTTCGATGCGCAAATTGGGAAAGCGTTCGTGGACGAGCGTCATCATCCGCGGCAGCCAGGTGTGAACGATGGTCTCGGCGACGCCGATGCGGATCGTTCCCGCGAAGCCGGCCTCCTGCGTCAGACCGCTGATGATGCGGTCGCGCATTTCGGTCAGGCGTGCGGTCTGATCGAGAAATGTGCGACCGGCCGGCGTGAGGCTGCCGCGGCGCTTCTTGCGGTCAAAGAGTTCCACGCCCAGGCGATCCTCCAGCCCGGCGATCCGCGCCGAGACCGCGGATTGCGAGAGCCTGAGCTGGGCCGCCGCCGCACGAAATCCGCCATGCCTGACGACCATGCGAACGATCTCGACATCCTTGATATCGAACATGGAGATTGCCCCGCTGCCTCCGGCCCGCTCGGCGAGCGGGGCTTCGAACCGACGCCTTCATGACGGCGATCCAGCCGCGCGAGTCAAGCACCGGCGGACAGCGGCGACGAGCGCAACCGCTCGCACACAAGCGCCCCGACAGGCCGAAACGTTCGAATCTCGGGCGCAGGCGGCGTCGACTGCTTCGGCGCCGCCTGCCGGTTTCGGGTATCAGGCTATCGGCTGCCGGCGAAGACGGTGCCGTCGAACAGCTTGCGCGCGGTGCGCAGGATGGCCGCCTTCGACACCTCTCCCTTCGCGTCCATCGTGGCCACGACGGTCATCTCGCCGGTCGGATGTTCGATCGACAGAAGCTTCTCCGTGCCCTCCGGAATGTCGGCCAGCTCTGCCGCCGGGCTGCCGTCGAGCAGGCAGGCGGTCGCCACGCTGACGGCGCCGAGAACGCCGATGGCCGCATGGCAGCGATGCGGGATGAAGGTGCGGGTGGAGATCGCGCCTCCGTTCCTGGCTTTCGAGACCATCGTCATCTTCGGCACCGACTTGTCGGTGACGTCGCCGAGGTTCATCAGCGGTCCGGCCTTGAGACGGATCGCCTCGAGCCTTTGCCGAAGTTCGGCATCGGCTTCCAGATCCTTCGGCTCTTCCTCGCCGGTGATGCCGAGATCGGACGCGCGCATGACGACGCAAGGCATGCCGTTGTCGATCATCGTCACCGTCACGCCCTCGATCTCGTCGACGGCATGGCCGGTCGGCAGCAGCGCTCCGCAGGACGAGCCCGCCGTATCCTGGAAGGCAATCGGGATCGCCGCCGCCGTGCCGGGCACGCCGTCGATGCGCGCCTCGCCGCAATAGGCGACGCGGCCGTCCGGCGTCTGGACCGAGGCAACGGCGATCTGGCCCGTGTTTTCCATGAAGATGGACACGTCCGTCGCGCCGTCCTGGGCCGCCACCAGGCCACGCTCGATGGCGAAGGGCCCGACGCCGGCAAGGATGTTGCCGCAGTTCTGGGCGTCGGTCACCACGGGTCGATCGACGAAGACCTGAAGAAACAGATAGTCGACATCGATGCCCGGCCGGTCGGATGCCTTGACCACGGCGACCTTGGAGGTCAGCGGGTCGGCGCCGCCCATGCCGTCGATCTGGCGATCGTCGGGCGAGCCCATGACGCCGAGCAGAAAGGCATCGCGCGCCTCGCGATCGTCCGGCAGATCCTCGGCCAGGAAATAGCCGCCCTTCGACGTGCCGCCTCGCATCCACATGCAGCGGACACCGCCTGCGGGACTAGACATATTTCAGGCCCTTCTCGGCCAGCCGCTCGCGCATCTTGTACATGTCGAGGCCGAGTTCGCCGGCGGCAAACCGGGCGCGCTTCATCTCTTCGTTGGCGACACGCTTCTGCGAGGCCTCGAGAACGGCAGCAGCCTCTTCGCGGCGCACGACGCAGACCCCGTCGTCATCGGCAACGATGACGTCGCCCGGATTGACCAGCGCCCCCGCACAGACGATCGGCACGTTGACCGATCCGAGCGTCTCCTTGACCGCGCCTTGGGCACAAACCGCCTTGGACCAGACCGGGAACTGCATCTCGGTGAGATCGCGGATGTCGCGCACGCCGCCCTCGATCACCAGGCCGGCGCAGCCGTGAGCCTTGAGCGACGTCGCCAGCAGATCGCCGAAATAGCCTGCATCCGAGGGCGAGGTCGGCGCGAGCACCAGAATGTCGCCCGGCTTCACCTGTTCGACGGCGACATGGATCATCCAGTTGTCGCAGGGCGGCGCCGAAATGGTCACGGCAGAGGCGGCTACCCGGGCGCCCGAATAGATCGGGCGCATGTAGGAGGCGAGAAGACCCTTGCGTCCCTGCGCCTCGTGCACGGTCGCCACGCCGCATTCCGCCAGGCCGACGACCACCGCCGGATCGGCGCGCTCGATGTTCTGAACGACCACGCCCATCAGAGTTCATCCACGGTTCGAGGAAAGATCGACTGGAAGGCTTCAGCGTATTTCGCCTCGCGCCCTCCCGCCTGGCCGCCGGAATTGCGGCGGAACTGGTTGCCGCGGTTCTCCGCGACGTTGGTGTAGTAGTGCCAGAGGTGCTGCTGGCCTTCCATGCACTCGATCGCCGCGCGCTTCTGGTCCCAGACCTCGGTGATGTCGAGGATGGTGTCGGGCTTCCAGCCGCACTGCTCGGTCTGGTGCGGCTCGAAGAGATAGAGCTGCGGCGCGCCGAGCACCTTTTCGCCGGGATTGTGGCCCCAGGCCTGGGCGACCATGCGGCATTCGAGCGCCATCTTGGTCGCGTAGGGGTGATCGGTGTTGTAGGGATCGTCCAGCGAGTGGGACAGCATGAAGGCCGGCTGTACCTTGCGGATGACGTCCACCAGCCGGAACTTCGCCTCGCGATCCATCTCCAGCGGATAGTCGCCGAGATCGAAGAACTGGATCTCGTGGGCGCCGAGCGCGGCGGCGGCGTTCTCGGCCTCCTTGCGGCGGCCGCTCTTCACGGCCTCCAGCGTGATGCCTTCCTGCTTCCAGAGCTTGGCGCTCTCGCCGCGCTCGCCATAGGACAGGCAGACCACCGTGACGTCGTAGCCCTTCTTCTGATGCAGGGCGATGGCGCCGCCGCAGCGCCAGACGAAATCGGCCGAATGGGCGCTGATCACCAGCGCTGTCTTGTTTGCCATGGGAATCTCCATTCGTTCTATGCCTCGACCCGGCCAAGGCGTCTTCAGTATCCGGGGACGGCTCTTCAGGCTTTCTCGGGCCAGTAGAGACGGGTGGGGTTGTCGACGAGCAGCGCCTGGAGCAGCATGGGCGTCGGCGCGATCAGCGCCAGAAGGTCCACCAGGGCGCCGTCGTCGGGCATGTTTTCCTTGATGTTGGGGTGCGGCCAGTCGGTGCCCCAGAGAACCCGATCGGTGAAACGCTCGACCAGGCAGCGGGCGAACGGCACGGCGTCGTGGAAGGGCGGTCCGGCGCGCGAAATGCGCTCCGAGCCGCACACCTTCACCCAGAAACGCTCGTCGTCCATGAGTTCGCAGAGCATCTGGAACGCCGGCTGGTCGAGGCCCTTCGAGGCATCGACCCGGCCCATGTGGTCGACCACCATGGGCACCGGCAGTTCCTTGAGGAAGGGCGCCAGCGTCTCCAGTTTCTCGGCGTCGAAATGGACGACCGCGTGCCATCCCAGCGGTGCGATCTTGGCGACGATCGCGCGGATGGCGTCGAAATCGGCGTCCTTGCCGAGATGGGCGACGAAATTGAACCGCACGCCGCGAACGCCACCCTCGTGGAGCGCCTCGAGCTCGGCCTCGCTGACGTCCTTTTTGACCATGGCGACGCCGCGGCAATGCTCCGGATCGGCGGCGATCATGTCGAGCATCGCGGCGTTGTCGGTGCCGTGACAGCTGGCCTGGACGAGAACGGTACGCTTCAAGCCCAGCAGTTCGTGAAGCGCGAAGAGCTTCTCCTTGGGCGCGTCGACGGGCGTATAGGTCCGCTCCGGCGCGAAGGGAAAGCGCGCCGCCGGCCCGAAGACATGGCAATGGGCGTCGCAGGCATTGGCAGGCAAAGCAATGTCGGGCCGCTTCGGCGTAGCGCAGAAGGGCAGGTTCTCAGCCGACATGGGAGGTCCTTTTCAGATTCTCGAAAGCTGCCGACGTTGGGCAGCCATTTGATTGAACAGGCGGCCCGCCATCACCGCCAGGATGACGACGCCGGCAATCCGGATCGCGAGCGTCGCCGCGCTGACGTCGGCGACCTTGGCCGGCCACATGACGAGAACGCCGCCGACGAGGAAGGCCAGGCGCTCGCCGAGGTTGAGCACCCGCCCCAGCCATCCGGCGAAGCACACGCAGAGCCCCAGCACGCCGATCGTCGCCAGGACGCAGGCGATGAAGATCTCCAGCCCGCTGCCGATCATCAGCAGCCCGTTCATCTCGGCGAAGATGAAGGGGATGAGCAGCAGAACGAAGCCGAGACGGCAGGCCTCCCATCCCGTGGCGGTGGCGTCGGCTCCCGAGATGCTGGCGGCCGCGAAGGCGGCAAGGGCCACCGGCGGCGTGATCGCCGAGATCATCCCGTAGTAGAAGATGAACATGTGGGCGGCGATCGGCGGCATGCCGAGTTGCGTCAAGGCCGGGGCCACCAGGACCGCCAGCAGCAGGTAGGCGGCCGACGTCGGCAGTCCCATGCCGAGAACGAACGAGGTGAAGGCCGTCAGAAGCAGGATCAGCCACAGGGACGAGCCGCCGAGCTCGAGGATCAGGCCGGACAGCATCAGCCCGAGACCCGTCAGGTTCAGCACGCCGATGACGATGCCCGCGGCCGCGACAGCGGCGATGATCGGGATGGTGGACAGCAGCGTGTCGCGGCAGACCAGCACGAGGCCCAGCGGTCCGATGCGCGTATCCTTGTGCCAGGGCGAAATCAGAAGGCCGAAGACGATGCACATGACGGCAGCCCGGGTGGGCGTGTAGTCCATTGCCAGCAGCGCGATCAGTCCGACGAGCGGCAGCAGCAGATAGCCACGCCGCCGCAACGTGCTGAAGATGAGAGCCGCATTGGCGCTTTCGTCCTTGCCGAGGCCGAGGCGCCCCGCTTCCAGACGCACAGCCACCAGAAGGGCGCCGACATAGAGCAGGCTCGGGATTGCCGCCGCCAATGCGATCTGGCCATAGGGCACCCCGATCACTTCGGCCATGAGGAAGGCCGTCGCGCCCATCACCGGCGGCAGAATCTGTCCGGCCGAGGCCGCAGCCGCCTCGATGGCGCCCGCGGTCACGGCGGTATAGCCGACCCGTTTCATCAGCGGGATGGTGAAGGTGCCGGTGGTCACGACGTTGGCGACGGCACTGCCGTTGATGGTGCCCATCAGCGCGCTCGACAGGGCGGCCGAGAGGCCCGGGCCGCCGTTGACGCGGCCGGTGATGCCGCGCGCGATGTCGACGAACACCTCGCCGGTGCCGATCTTCATCAAAAGCGTGCCGAGGAAGGCGAAGAGGAAGATGTATTCCACCGCGACGCCCATCGGCACCCCGTAGACGCCTTCCGTCGACAGCATCAGCGTCGAGGCGAGACGGGCGAGGTCATAGCCGCCATGGCCATATTTGCCGGGAATGAGATAGCCGAAATAGGCATAGACGAGCGCGGCGACGACCAGGGTGACGAGCGCCCAGCCCAGCGACATGCGCGTCAAGGTAAGAACGATGATCAGAAGACCGACGAAGATCAACTGATCGACCTCCGTCGACATCGCGCCGCGCATGATGATGTCGATATAGGAATGCCAGAGATAGGGCCCCGGCACCAGGGCGACCAAAGCCAGCGCATACAGGATGAAGCGCCAGGGGCTTTTGCCGACCACCAGTCCCAGATGAATCATGCCTGCCGCGGAAACCACGGAGAAGAACACCGAGCGGAGAATGAGAGCGGTGATTCCGCCGAAATAGGCGCCGTAGATGACCAGCGCCGCGGTCATCACCGCCAGCAGCGCAAAGAGCAGGGATACGGCGTTGACCTCGCTCTGGCTGCGCCGCTTCTCGGGGCGCAGCCGAAGCCTATCCATGAAGGCAGACATGGGACGTTCCGCTCAGACGCTCATTTCTTTTCGTCGAAGAAGCGCGCAGCGCCCGGATGCAGATCGATCGGCGTCTTGGTGGCCGTATCCGTCGAGATCGCCTTGGCCTGCGGGTGGACCTGGGCCAGTTCCGGCAGATTGTCGAAAATCGCCTGGGTGATCCCGTAAATCAGATCGTCGCTCGCGTCGGCCTTGGTGAAGATCGTCGCCGGGTCGTTGATCACCGTGACCGTGCTGTCCTGGCCGGCATAGGTGCCGGGCTCGATTTCATAGATCTGGTAGAACGGGTAGTCCTTGAGAAGGTCGCCCAGCTTGTCCTCGTCCAGCGACAACAGATGCATCTCGCGCTGGGCGCCGAGATCGATCAGGGCCGAGGTCGGAGCGCCGGCCAGCACCACCGTCGCATCGAGCGTCTGGTTGAGAAGGGCGGCCGTGCCTTCGGTATAGGACAGGAACTGGACGTTGGAGGGATCGAAGACCCCATAGGCTTCGAGAAGCCGCTGCGCCAGCACCGCAGAATTGCTTCCCGGAGGTCCGAGATTGATCCGCTTGCCGGCGAGATCCTCGAAATTCTCGATCCCCGTGCCTTCGACCGTCGCGATCTGCAGCACGGCGGGGTAGAGATAGGCCATGGCGGCGACGGGCTGGGCCTCGTTGAAGGCGCCTTCGCCGTGCTTCGCCTCGTAAAGTGTCGATGACGAGGAAAAGCCGAAGGTCATCTGATCCGCGGCGACGCGACGGATGTTCTCGATTGAGGCGCCCGTCACCTCGGCGCGGGCGAAAGCGCCTTCCATGTGCTTGTTCAGCACGTCGGCCATGCCGGCGCCGATGATATAGAACAGGCCGCCCGTGCCGCCGGTGCCGATCGAAATCCGCTCGTCGGCGGACGCCGACGCCGGCCCGAACGAGACCGATGCCGTCAGCAGTGCGCCGAGAGCCAGTGTCAAAAACCTCACGATATTTCCTCCCAACAACCATGTGGCGCCCGCTTTCTGCGGACGCCTTGTCCGGCGGCGAACCCGGCACACACAGCGTTTCGCACCGGACGTTCGCACAGGCCGCGAGGAACGCCATGCATGCGTGCCGGCGGCGCCACCTTTTTTCAGTGGCCGCAGTCTGCGCCTTTCCACCGGCGGAGAACCAATTCCTTATGATGCCCCCATCATAAGTTTGAGCTATATCCTCTCGGCGGCATGCGGCCCGCACCCCGGTCGTATGCGCTGCGCTGCAAGGTCTTTCCGGGGGAAGGGCGACGAAAGACGGTGTAGTTCCCTCGCTCAGAGGTTGCTGCCAACCGGCCGGAAAGGGTTGGGGCTGTCAGGCCCTTCGCTCCTCTAGAGCGACATGCGTTCAGATTGAATCGCCATGTCGCTCTAGCCCCTTGTTTTCCCGCATGATGTGGGTCCGAAAAGTCTGCAACTTTTCGGCATCATGCTCTAACCCTTCTCAGCGCCATCTCCAGCCGGATCATCTCGCCGCAACCGGCGGTGTGCCATGGGTGTGGAAGCTCTCGATCGTCTTGAGGCCCCAGGCCTGGCCCTTCTTACGCTCCATCTCTGTCCACACGACCGGCTGCCAGTCCGGGGCGAGGATCAGACGCGAGCCGGCATTCGCCACCTCGATGCGGTTGCCCGCCGGCTCGTAGACATAGAGGAAAAACGTACCCTGAACCGCGTGCTTGTGCGGACCCGTCTCGATGAAGACGCCGTTTTCGAGGAAGATGTCGGCGGCTCGCAGCACCTCGTCGCGATTGTCGGTCGCATAGGTGACGTGATGCAGCCGTCCCTTGGCGCCGGCGTGGTCCTCGGTGAAGGCCACGTCGTAGGTCTTGTTGTTGACGGTGAACCAGCAGCCCCCAAGCCGTCCGTTGTCCAGCTGGATCATCTCGGTGACGCGGCTTCCCAGCGCCTTGGTCATGAAATCGCGGATCGCGGACACGTCGCTCGCGAGGAGATTCAGATGATCGAGCCGGCGCGGCGCGACACCGCGGCCATGAAACCGCTGCGCGAGGTTTTTCAAGGCCGGCCGCTCGGCCGCCGGCGGATCGTATCTCTTCGTCTCCCAATAGAGCTCGAACACGTGGCCGTCCGGACTGCGGAAGCGATAGGACTTCCCATGGCCGAGAT
Source organism: Consotaella aegiceratis (assembly GCF_036541425.1). Lineage (NCBI taxonomy): Bacteria > Pseudomonadati > Pseudomonadota > Alphaproteobacteria > Hyphomicrobiales > Aurantimonadaceae > Consotaella > Consotaella aegiceratis. The sequence continues at coordinate 70,053 of NZ_JAZHFT010000021.1, read as the reverse complement.
CGCCGTCGGTCCAGCCCAGACCCAAACCCATCTCCTCGATGACATCGACGCGCCGCCGCAGCGCCGCTTCCGACGAGGTGCGATAGGCGACATGGCCCATGCCCGTGGTCTCGGCCGCCGTCAGCTTGAGGGTATGGAACTCGTAGTCGTCCCAGGCGCGCAGATAGACCGATTCTCCCTCGCGCCCCGATTCGGTGAGGCCATAGACGTTGACGAAGAAGTCGAGGCTTTCTTCCGGCTTGTCGGTCAGAAGCTCGACATGGCCGAGATGAGCCACGTCAAAGCAAGGTTCGTTGGTCATCACATCCTCCCTTTCTCGATGAAGACCGTCGGCTGAAAGATCCTCCGGTCCGGCGTCTTGCACGTATCGGTCGGCGCGGGTCCGACCGGGATGCCCGCCGCCTTCGCCGGGCGCCATGGCGCCCGTCCACCCGCCCTTCTGCCAACCCGCCAGGTTCAGCCGAACATCGAGTTCGGGATGATCAGCGCGATCTGGGGAAAGGCGATGATCATGGCGAGGCAGATGATCATCGCCAGAAGAAACGGCGTGACGCCCTTGAAGATCGTTGCCATCGGCACGTCCTTGGCGATGCTGCGCAGAACGAAGACGTTGAGGCCGACCGGGGGCGTGATCATGCCCATTTCGATGACGATCACCGCGACCACGCCGAACCAGATCGGATCGAAGCCGAACTTGACGATCACCGGAAAGAAGATCGGCAGGGTCACGACGAGCATCGCCAGGCCGTCCATGAACATGCCGAGAATCACGTAGGCGACAAGGATGACGAAGAGCGTGCCGTAGGCGCCGAGGCCGAGCGCGACGAGCAGCCTGCCGACGGCGTCGGGCACGCCCGTCACCGCCAGGAACGGATTGAGCACGTTCGCGCCGATGACGATCATATAGAGCATGGCGGTGGTGCGGACCGTTTCGAGCACCGCCCGCACGAATTTCGGCATCGTCATGTCGCGATGGACGACGGCCATGAGAATCGCCAGTCCAGCGCCGACGGCGGATGCCTCGACCGGCGTAAAGGCGCCAACATAGATACCGCCGATCGACAGCACCATGATGGCAAGCAGCGGCATCGCGCCGAGCAGAACCCGGAACCGCTGACGGAACGGCAAGGCCGGGCCCGGCAGGCCGGCCTCGGGCTTGCGCAGCACCGTCACCCACACCGCCGCGATGAAGAGGCCGCCCATCAGGACGCCCGGCAGGATGCCCGCCATGAACAGGCGGCCGACCGACTCCTCCGTCAGGATCGCATAGAGAACGAAGCCGGTGGACGGAGGGATCAGGAAGCCCAATGTTCCGCCGGCCGCGATCGCGCCGGTCGAAAGGCCGTCGGCATAGCCGAGGCGCCGCATCTCGGGCAACGCGACCTTGCCGATGGTGACGGCCGTCGCCACCGACGAACCGCTGACCGCCGAAAAGGCCGCGCAACCGATCACCGAGGCAGACGCCAGTCCGCCGCGAAACCGGCCGACCCAGGCGTTGGCCGCGTCGTAGAGGCCCCGGCTGAAGCCGGCCTCGGAGGCGATATTGCCGAGAAGCACGAACATCGGAACCACGATCAGCGAATAGTTGGTGACCGCCGAATAGCTTTCGGTGAGCACGACGGCACCGGCAGAGCGGAAACTGTTGACGATCGCCATGCCGCCATAGCCGACGACGAGCATTGCAAAGGCGACGGGCGTACGCAGCACCATCAGAACAAACAGCGCAGCGAAACCCGCCACGCCGACCCACAGATCGCTCACGTCGCCTCCTTGCCCGAGATCACGACCAGCAGGATCTGGATGGCCAGAACCACGACGCACAAGCCGATCCCGACCGCCATGATGCCGTAGAAGGGCCAGATCGGCAGCGCCAGCATGTTGGTCGCGTCTTCGTACTCGTAGGCATCCAGCATCTTGTCCCAGGACCGATAGACGAGAACGCCCAGGACGGACGCCGACAAAACGCGCGAGCCGACGTCTCCGACGATGCGTCCGACGTGCCCGATCAAACCATCGAACACGTCGGCTCGCACATGACCTTCCTGATCGGTGCACCAGGGCATGGCCAGCATCACCAGGGCCACGGCGCCGAGTTGAACGATTTCATTGACGCCGAGGATCGGTGCGTTGACGAAATACCGCAGCACCACGCTCAGGCAGACCAGCCCGACCATGAGCACCAGGATGACGCCCGCCGCCGCCGCGAGGAAAAACGTCGCCAGGTCGAGAACTCTCGACCGGGCGACCGCGGAACCGCTCGCCATTCCGCTATTCCGACGAAAGCGCGTCGACGATCTCTTGGGCAGGCAGACCCTGCTCCTTGCCTTCGGCCACGACCTGCTCGGTCACTTGGTGAGCCAGATCGTTGAAGGCTTTGGCTTCCTCTTCCGAAAGCTGGATCACCGTCTTGCCGTCCATCTCGCCAAAGGCTTCGATGCCTTTGTGGGCCGCATCCAACTGGGTCTGGTTGGCAAGCACGGAGACGTCCTTGCCGATCTCGTCGACCGCCTGCTGCTGCTCTTCGCTCAGGCCTTCGAAACTGTCCCGGTTCATGACGATGTAGAACGGCGACAGGGTCGTATCCATGCCGACCGTCAGATACTGGGCAACCTCACCGAGCTTGAAGGCGCGGGTTCCCGTACCGTCGATCAGCGCGCCGTCGATCACGCCGGTCTGCAAGGCATTGTAGATGTCGGACACCGGCATGGAGACCGGAGTGGCGCCCCAGCTCTCGACGACGAGGCCGGTATTGCGAGACGGCACGCGAATCTTCATACCCTTGACGTCGTCGGACGTGTGCACCGGCTTGTCGCGCGTATAGAGCACGTTTTCGGCATTCGACCACAAACTGACCAGGTGGACGCGCCGAAATTCCGATTGGAAGAGATCGCGATTGTCCAGGAGCTTCTGCGTGCCGGTCTCCTCGGTCATCACGCCGGGCAATTCGGACATCAGCGTCAAGGGGAACTGCGAGGCGGTATAGCCGGGCAGGCTGACCACCAGATCGGCCACGCCGTCGACGGCGCGCATGAACTGTTCCACCGGCCCGGCACCCAACTCTCCACCGGAATAGATCTTGACGGTGACTTCGCCGTTGGTGGCCTCCGACAACTTCGTCGCCAGCGGCTCGAAGGCCCCGGCGACGTAGGGATTGCTGGCCGGCATATAATTGGCGAACTTGAGTTCGGTGGCCAGGGCGGCCGTCGTTATCACCGACAGAGCCACTGCGGTGACGGCGGATTTCGCCAAAGTCTTCATTCGATCATCCTCCCAATGCATTCAATGTTCTTTCAGGCATGACTCCCATGCGACATCGTGTAGCAGCAGAGACGGCAAATCCATTCAGAAAGCCGTCTCTTTCCATAAAATCCTGCTATAGCAATCGCGATCCTTATGATCCGCGGCGGTTTTGGACGCTGAGGATGCACTGCAATTCAGCCATTGGGCGGAGCTAGACGGCAAGGAAGAGAGTCTAGAGACTGCCGTTGCGATCGGGCTCGTTATGCGTCTCGCGTTCCGGGAGATCGCCCAGGATCCTGTCGGCCCTGTCGGCGAGATCGTCTGGTCCACCCTGCAGATGAAGCTGGCCAATCTGCTCCTGCCAGTCGACGACAGCCTGCGAGAGCCGCGCCGGCAGGCCGAGATGATCGATCATCGCCGCCACCTCGCGCATTTCGGCGGCACGCCGGACGCCGTGAACCATCATGCGTTCGAGATTGTAGCTGGCGCGACGGACCCAGTCGGTCTGCTTTTCGCTCGCTTGAAGGGACGCCAGTACCTCGTTCTCCACCCCCGCTTTGCGGGCCGCCAGCATGCATTCGGCTGTAAGCGCCTCCATCCCCTTGATCATCACCGAGCGCAACATCTTGATGGACGAGGCTTGGCCGACATTGCTGCCGGCGATCTGTGGCCGCATCGCCAGCTGCTCCAACCGCTCCTTGGCTTCGGTGGCATCCGGGCCGGCCAGAAGGACCGGGGTCTGATGGCCGGCCGAGGCGACGGGCGCCATGATCGCCATGTCGACATAGCGTCCGCCGGACTCCTCGACAATCGAGGCGGCCTTGCGCTTGCTTTGCGGGTTGCAGGAATTGCCATCGACGAACAGGGCCCGAGGCATGAGTGCGGCGGCGACGGAGGCCGCGGCAGCGACCGCCTGGTCGGCGGTGACAAGGCTGACGACCATCGGTGCATCGCGCACAGCCTCGCCCGCCGACGAGCAGCCGGCGACGCCGAACGCGCGATACCGATCCTGCATGGCCGCGGCGGTCTCTTCGACCGTGGTCTTGAGGTCGAAGACGGCAACCTCGGAGGCGGCGACGGGCCATCCCTTCAGGAAGGTCGTGGCCGCCTCGCCGAAGCCGATAAGGGCCAGCCGGCAGGGCGTCGAAGGGGACATGGATTCCATTTCTTCCTCTATTTCATCGATTGGCAGCGTTGCCGGAAATGTCGGCCGTCGATGCGCTTCCCGGAGACCGCACGGCCGCGATCTCCGAAGCCGTTCGATCGTTGCGGCAGGACGACGGCCGATGCGTCGCCCGGTCCCAACCCGAAGCAAATCGGCGCCGGGTGCTTGGGCTTTCGTCTGCCGTACTTGCGACCGTGTTGACGCGCGCCGCCGTCGCAAAATTGATCCATCGCATATGACGCATCGACCCGTTGGATATCCTTCGCAAGGATGATCAGGCTTTGTCGGCTACATTGGGAGTTGTTGATGACCCTCACGAAAAAACTGAGCGCTCGCATCGAGCGCCATTGTCAATTCTTCTCCGCCATGGCGACCCGGCTGGATGTCGATATGGACCGTCTCGTTCAGGCCGAAATCGAAATGGGGGGCGCCTACCGCAGGTGCCTGCTGTGCCGGAACACACGGGAATGCGCCGACTGGCTCCAGGGAGCCGCGGGAGCCGTGGGAACGCCCGACTTTTGTCCCAACGCTCGCTTCTTTGCCAGATCGGCCACGGCCCACGCGCCGTTCATGTAATCGTCGGGACGAAAGGTCCAGGCGCTTTCGTCGAGAAGCGCGGCGCGGAACAAACGAAGCCGCCGCGGTTTGGTGTGGGGCTGTCGACGCATGGATTCCGCCCAGCACCCGCGTAATCGCTCTCCATGGCCGCGCCGGAGAATCCCGCTCCGCGTGATCGGCGGCGAACCATCTCCGTATTGTCATGAGCAAGGAATTCCGCAGATCGGAGCCGGCTGACCCGACGCATCTGCCACAAAAGCGGGATGGTCGCCGGACGGCCGGAGGTCGGCCGGCAGACAGACCTGCGCTCTCCGCTGGGCATTGACCAATTCCTTGTGATGCCCCTCCTATAAAGTTCTGCTATACGACGGCGCGTTCCGGCCCTTCGGGGGTCGAGCTGTTCGCTTCGTCTTCGTCCAGTAAAGAGCATTGCTCTGCCTCGGGCGATCTCCACAATGCGGCCGCCCGACCGTCGAACGCCGGCCCGGTGCGTCACCCTTCGCCTTCGCCGACGCGTCGATGGCGTCGACCGCCGACGAGGCGCGCTGCCACAGGGTGCAGAGGACCATTCGACAGAGGAGCGCTGAGGCGTGGGGCGGCTCGACCGGAAACAGGCGGAATTCAATCTGCGTCACCTGCGTGCCTTTTCCACCGTGGTGGAGGAAGGATCGCTGACCCGTGCCGCCACGATCTGCGCGGTATCGCAGCCCGCGATCACCCAGGCGGTCGGCAAGCTGGAAGCCCAACTCGAGGAACCGCTTCTCGAACGCACGTCGTCCGGCGTTTTTACCACCGACATCGGCCGTGTCTTTCTGGATCGGGTCAACCGGGCGCTCGCCCGGCTCGACAGCGCGTTTGCCGTTATGGCTCCGCGTCTTCGGCTGACGGCGACCATCGCTCAACTCGAGGCGCTGATCGCCGTTCGTGAAACGGGCAACTTCACCCTGGCGGCGCGGCGGATGGGCCTGGCTCAGCCGACGGTGCACCGCGCGGTGGCGCGCCTGGAAAAGGAAGCGGTCCGCCCCCTGTTTGCACGCGAATCTCGCGGCCTCGTGCCGACCCGCGCCGGCGAAGCGCTCGCGGTCGCGGCGCGGCTCGCCTTCGCAGAACTGGCGCAGGCGAGAATGGAGGTCGCCGAGCTTCGGGGCCGGGATGCCGGCCGTATCGTCATCGGTGCGCTGCCTTTGTCGCGTGCCTATCGGCTGCCCGCCGCAATCGTTCGTTTCCGCCAAAGCTGGCCGAACATGCCGCTCAGAATCGTCACCGGCTCGTACTCGGAACTGCTGAAAGAGCTTCGCAGCGGCGAGATCGACTTCATCATCGGCGCCCTGCGCGATCCGCTTCCGATCAACGACGTCGAGCAGCGTTCGCTGTTCGACGACGAACTCGCGATCGTGGCGAGTCCTCGCCATCCGCTCGCCACGAAAGCGCATGTCGAGATCGCCGATCTCGTTCGGTACGCCTGGGTCGTCGCCGCATCGGGCATCCCCACCCGCATGCACTTCGACCGTATCGTGGCGAGCGCGGCCGAAAGCCCGTTGAGCATCATCGAGACGAGTTCGATGATTCTGATGCGCGAGATCCTCATTGCCAGCGATCACCTCGGCTGCGTGTCGCGGCACCAGGCGCAGGCGGAAGTCAGATCCGGAGCTCTGGTCATTCTTCCCATCAACCTCGATGGGACGGCGCGTCGGATTGGCATCACCACCCGCACCGGCTGGAAGCCGACGCGCTCGCAGGCCGATTTTCTCGACATATTGGACGCGCTCGACGAGGCTTGAGACCACCGGCGGCCTACGGGAGCCGCCCGACTCGCCCTCCGGATAATCCTTGAGGCTGTGGCCTCTCTCCGCAGCCGGTCGCGCGCGGCGTGGGTCCGCTCGGCTCGGCGTCGCAAGTCGGCTGCGATGGCGTCTGCGCCGGCGAGGGCGAAGCCCAGCGGAAATTCCGCAGGCCGTTGCCGAGCCCGGCGTTGACTGGTGCTTTGCGGTATAGCAATCCATCTGCCGATGGAGACGGAAGAACTCATGGATCGGCTGCGCGGGCGGCTCTCGGGGGCCGAGAACCGCGGTGCGCTGTACAAGCGTCTACGGGCCGGACTGCAGGACGTGATCGCGGCCGGTACGCTCAGGCGTGGCGAGCCTATACCCGGCGAGCGGGTCCTGGCCCAGGGGCTATCCTTGTCCCGGGTGACCGTGCGCAAAGCCATCGAGGGTCTGGTGGCCGACGGTTGGCTCGTCCGCTATCCCGGCACCGGAACGGAGGTGGCCGGCCGCGTGGTGAAGTCGCTGACGCGGTTGACCGGATTTTCCGAGGAGATCACGGCGCGGGGACTGCAACCCGGCTGCATCTGGCTGCTGCGCCGTCGCATGAAGCCGTCGGTGCAGGAAGCGCAGGATCTCGATCTGGCGCCTGGCGCCCTCGTCCTGCGCCTCGACAGGGTCCGGACCGCCGACGGCGTGCCGATCGCCCTGGAGCGGGCCGCCGTGCCGCTCTCGGCGCTGGCCGATCCGGCGGCGGTCGACCAATCCCTCTATGCGGCCCTGGAGGCGGTGGGGCGAGCTCCGGTTCGCGCCGTCCAGCGTCTGCGCGCCTGCGCCGCCACGGACGAGGACGCGCGCCATCTCTCCTGCTCACCGGACACGCCGCTGCTCCTGGTCGAGCGGCGCTGCTTCGATGCGGGAGACCGCCCGGTGGAGGTGGCCCAGACACGCTATCTGGCCGACGCCTACGACTTCGTCATGGAGCTCACAAGATAATACCGGTATAATACCGGTTGCATTCTTTGAAGAATGGGATAGCGTCTTCATGCTAGTGAAGCGTGAGGACTGCCGTGCCATTCGAAGATCTGCGCCAGCGACTTGTGGTGTCGTGCCAGCCTGTACCCGGCGGGCCGTTCGACCGGCCCGAGATGGTCGTGGCCTTCGCGCTCGCGGCGTTGGCCGGAGGCGCTCGCGGCCTGCGGATCGAGTCCGCGCGATATGTCGCGGCGGTGCGCGCCGTGACCGCGGTGCCGATCATCGGTCTCGTCAAGCGGGACCTGGCGGAATCGCCCGTGCGGATCACGCCGACGATCGACGATGCACGCGCGCTGGTCCAAGCCGGTGCCGACATCGTCGCCTTCGATGCGACCCGGCGGATCCGCCCGACCGCAGTCCCCGATCTCGTTGCAGTCATCAAAAAGGAGGGTGCGCTGGCCATGGCGGACTGCTCGTGCGCCTCGGATGGGCAAGCCGCACTCGCGGCGGGTGCCGACATCGTTGGCTCCACGCTGTCCGGCTATACCGGTGGCGCCGAACCCATCGACCCTGATCTCGACCTCGTCGCCGCGCTTCGCAGGCTCACCGAGAACGTCGTTGCCGAAGGCCGGATCCACACGCCGGATCAGGCCGCAGCCGCGTTGCGGAGCGGCGCCTTCTGCGTCGTCGTCGGGTCGGCGATCACGCGCCCGGAGCACATCACCGGGTGGTTTGCCGAGGCGATCGATGCCGCCGGCGGTCTAGATCAGGCCGGAGCCGCGGCCCCTTCATGAAGAACGCTTCGACCACGCTCGCTCTGGATATCGGCGGCACGAAGATCGCGGCGGCCCTCGTCGAGACGGGGCGGATCTTGCGCCGGTGCGAATTTCCGATGTCGCGGGGCGCGGGCGCGGACGGCTGGTTCGCCGAGATTTTCGAGAAGACCGTCGACTGGCAGGGGCAATTCGGCGCCGTCGGCGCGGCGGTGACCGGCCTGGTGACCGACGGTCGGTGGTCCGCCGTCAATCCGCAGACGCTGCCGGTGCCCCCGGATTTCCCCCTGGTCGAGCGCCTCTCGGCCATGTTCGGCGTGCCTGCGAATGCCTGGAACGACGCTCAGGCCGCCGCCTGGGGCGAGTTTCGGCAGGGTGTCGGTGCGCAGCTTCCCGCCACCGCGACCATGGCGTTCCTGACCGTCTCGACCGGCATCGGCGGCGGCGTGGTCGCGGGCGGCAGGCTGCTCGGCGGTCTCGCTGGCCATTTCGGCCAGTCGAGACTGTCTTCAGGGATCGGCGACGAGCCCGCCGAGGCCTGCATCTCCGGGCGTTGGATCGCCGCCGCGGCGGCGGAGCAGGGCCACGCGCCCGACGCCAAGGCCGTCTTTGCGGCGAGCCGGCGCGGCGAAGGCTGGGCCGAAGCCCTGCTGCAGCAGTCCGCGGCGCGCTTTGCGACGCTCTGCCTGAACGTCCAGTTCGCGGTCGATCCGCAACTGCTGGCGGTGGGTGGCGGCATCGGGCTGGCGCCGGGCTATCTCGACCGCGTCCGTGCGGCCCTTTCGCGGCTCTCGCCGCGGCTCGCTCCCCGGTTGATGGAGGCCGGCCTCGGGGCTGACGCCGGCCTGCTGGGAGCGGCCGACCTCGCCGAAACTGTCTGTCCTGTCAACGAAAGGAACTGAGGCATGCCGAAATTTGCGAAGACTGCGACCTCCGTGCTCGCCGCCAGCGTGGCCGTGCTGCTGCAGGTGGGTTCCGCCGAGGCGACCGTAACGGTTCTGGGTTGGCCTGGCGGGCCGGAGGAGGTCGCCTTGCGGGCCGCGGCCGACGCTTACAACGCCAAAGCCGAGACCGCCGACGAGGACAAGGTGGAACTGCTTTTCTTCAATCGCGACGGGTTCTGGGACAAGTTGCAGGCCGACCTCGCGGCCGGCACCACGGCGTTCGACGCCAACCTGCTCGCCACTTATTCGATCGGCCGCTATGCCCCCTTCATGGAGCCGGTCGAACTCGATCCGGACGCCGCATCCGTCTATGGCGAATCCGTTCTGCAGACCATGCAGTACGACGGCAAGCAGTACGGCGTGCCGACCGATCTCTCGCTGCACTTCATGTACTACCGCAAGGACCTGATCGACCAGCTGTTGTCCGATCCTGACGCCCAGGCCCGCTACAAGGAGATCGCCAAGAGCGAATTGGGCAAGGATTTGGAGCCCAAGGATCCTTCCGAATGGACCTGGGACGACTACGCCGCGACCGCCCTCTACTTCACCAAGGCGGTCAATCCGGACAGCCCGACCCGCTACGGCACGGTGCTGCAGATGCGCAACCTGTTGTTCAACATTATGGTCTGGCAGTCGATTCCGAAGTCCTACGGCGGCGATTGGATGAACGAGGCCGGCGAGATCACGGTCGATTCCGATGCCTATCGGCAAGGCCTCGAACTCTACAAGAAGCTCTACGACGAAGCGGCGACGCCGAGCGATTCGCTCTCTTACGAATTCGCCGAGGCCAATTCGGCCTTCGCCTCGGGCCAGGTGGCCGCGATGCTGCAATGGAACGCTGCGGCCTCGGTGCTGTCCGACCCGGCGCAGTCGCCCGTGGTCGCCGACAAGGTCGCGACGGTGCCGCCGCCGGCCGGTCCCGAAGGGCGCTTCACCCACATTCACAGCCTGGGCTTCGGCATCAACCGCAACGCCCAGAACAAGGAGGGCGCCGCCCGCTTCATCAAGTGGCTGTCCACCGAGGAGGCGGCGCTGGTCTACGCCGCCAACCAGGGATCGCCGGCGTTGACGCCCGAGGTCGCGCAGAAGATCGCGGACAAGCGTCCGGATCTGCCGAAGCTTGGCGAATACGCGGTCAACTACGGCTTCGTGATGAAGGGCGGCACCTCGGCCAAGGCGCTGTCGGTCTATGAACTGCAGGCCGGCGAGTTCACCGGGTACTGGGGCGGTGAGCGGACGCTCGACGAGGCTCTGGCGAATGCGGAAGCCGGGATGAAGGACCTTCTGAAGGACTGAAAAAGCCGCCGGCCGGGGTATGTCCCGGCCGGCTTTGACATCGTGGCGCGCGACGGAGACCGGCCAGCATGCAGGCAGACACGACAAGCCAGAAAGGCCGATTGGCCTGGGGCGTGATGATCACCCCCCTGGTCATGTTTCTGCTGCTGTTTCTCGGCTTTCCGGCTGCCGTCAACCTGGTCTACAGCGTGTCGGACGTCAGCTTCCAGACATTGCGCAGCCCCGTGCTTTCGGGGCTGGGCAACTACGCCGAGGTGCTTCGCGACACGGCGTTCTGGCGTGCGGTCGACTTCTCCCTGCGGTTCGGCCTGGTCACGGCCGTGGTCGAGTGTCTGGCCGGCCTGTTTCTGGCGATCTTTCTGGCACCGCTTCTGCAACGGCTGCCGCGGCTGATCGCCGGGCTGATGCTGCCGTTGATGGTCGCACCGGCGCTGGTCGGGCTGATGTATCGGCTGGTGCTGCACGAATTCGTCGGCCCCGTTCCCTATTATCTTTACCAATGGTTCGGAACCAGTCCGGGCTTCCTCACGCCCGACAACGCCTTCACGACGCTGGTCGTGGTCGAAAGCCTGCAATGGACGCCGTTCGCCTTCCTGCTCTTCTATGTCGCCTATCGCGCCATCCCCGAAGATGTGCGCGAGGCCGCCGCCCTGGATGGCGCGGACACCTGGCAGCGGCTGCGTTTCATCGATTTCCCGCTGATGCTGCCGACGCTGGCCGTCGCCCTGTTCATCCGCTTCATCGACGGAGTGCGGGTGTTCGACAACGTCTACGTCCTGACCGGGGGCGGGGCGGGCGGCGTGACCAAGTCGCTATCGATCTACATCTACGAGACGTTCTTCCGGCAATCGGAGATCGGCCGCGCGGTCGCCGCCTCGATGCTGCTCTTTGCCGTGTCGCTGCTTCTTCTGACGGCGCTGAATGCGCTCGCCTCGCGCCGGGATGCCTAGGTTGAGAACAGGATTGCTCACCACCCTTCGTGCAATCGTGCTCGTCGTCGCCCTGGCGGCGGTCAATTTCCCGGTGCTCGTGACCCTCGTCACCTCGTTCAAGTCGCCGGCGGAGGTCGCTGGAAATCCGAGCCTTTTCATCGAACAGCCGACGCTGGAGAACTATCGGGCGATCTTCGCCAATTCCGACCGGATCAATATCTCGGCCTATCTCGTCAACAGCTTCGCGGCCTCGGCGATCGGCACGGTCCTGGCCATTCTGCTGTGCCTGCCGGCCGCCTATGCCATCTCGCGCAGCGGTCTCGGGCGGAAATATCTTCTTCCGGTCATCGTCAACCTGCGGGTGATGCCGTTGGTGATCTTCGCGATCCCGATCTACATGATGTATCAATGGCTTGGCCTGCTTGATACGAAATTGGGCCTGGGCCTGATCCTGGCCGTCGTCAATCTGCCGCTGACGCTCGTTCTCCTGCTCAATGCCGTTGCCGAGGTGCCAAAGGAAATCGAGGAAGCCGCGGCGGTCGAAGGGGCCAGCCGTCTGCAGACGCTGGTCTGGATCGTCGTGCCGCTGTGTCGGCCGGCCATCGTGACCACCCTCGTCTTCGGCTTCATCACCGCCTGGAACGAGTTCCTGTTCGGCCTGATGCTCACCACACGCGACGCGGTGCCGGTCACCGTGGGAGCATCGTTCTTCTTCTCCGCAGGGGGCGGCGGCGTTTTATGGGGGGTGGCCTCGGCGGTGATGATCGTCGCCGCGCTTCCGCCGATGCTCCTCGGCATGCTGCTCTATTCGCAGCTCGAAGGCACGATGGCCGGCGCCGTGAAGGGCTGATCGGATCTGACGGACGTTCCGCGCCGCCCGCTCGACCACGGACATCGGTCGGCCCAACCGTCGCACGGCCCGCGCCGTGCGACGGTTGGATGATGTCATGCCGATTACGGGGATATTTAGGGGCGCGGCTGAACCGCGCGTCAGATCCTCACCAGGATCTTGCCCGGATCCTGGCCCCGATACACCGTCTCGTGTGCCGCGAGGATCTCGTCATCTAGGCCAATCGTTTCCGGATGGCCGCCTTCCAGCTCGATGGAATGCGAGGCTTGACGTGCTGGTGAAGCAGGATCCGGGTGGCCAAAGGCGGGATGTGGAACAAGGCGGCCGTTGCGGTTTTTCGGACCAGGTGGATGGTCGTGTAATCCTCCTGCTGCATGTTCCAGTTCCTGTGCCACGGAGCAGCGCTCATATGGTTCAGCTCGAACAGGTCGCCGCGTCGATAGGCGGCGGCGTTGACCTCGCCGGTCAACAGCGTTCCGGGCTGACAATCGGAAAAGCTCTCGTCGAATGCGATGCGGGGCAGCATGAGAGCACCACCGCAGCGGATTCCGAGCCCCGCGGCGACGACCCTTCCGTCGACCTTGATCAGGTGCCATTCGAGCCGCTGGCGTTGGGAGAACGTCTTGACGAGGGCCTCGTAGAACGCTGTTTCGCTCGGACGCTGAAGCAGGGCGGTACCGGCGCGCCCCTTCCAGCCGGAATTCTCCAGTTCCAGAAACTCCTGAAGGAAGCCGTCGTCGGCACCCCGCCCCGATCGGAGTTCGATCGTTACGGTACCCTTCCCGTCGAGCTTCTTTCGGTACCGTTTCAGATTGCGCTTCAGATTTCCGCCGAGGCGGCTCAGGTATTCCTCGGTCCCGATCAGAAGATCGACCTTGTCATAGGGAAAGACCCGGCCCGTTATCACGGAGTGCCCAGGGAATCCGGTCTCGACGGCCTTCCAAAGCGCCGAATTCTGCCGGACTGCGGGAAACGCGAGTTCGAGATGGCGAGGCTGCTCGCGTGCCGCTTCCTGCAGCAATGCCGAAAGCGCGCCAGTCGCGTGCTCCGGCGAGAGCACGACGTCACCTGAGTCGGTGAGATTGTCGAAGGGAGTCTGAAGCAGCGGGACCGAAAGGCCGAAGAAGGGATGCGGTTTGACGATGACCGGCAACACGCCAACGAGTTCGTCGCCGACATAGGCAAAGCTGCAGAACCAAGACTCGCCTTCCCGAACGCGATGCTTCAAAAAGGCCTCAGTCCAAGCGGGAAGCAGCGATGGAAGGGCCTGGGGCGCGTTCCAGGCCAGGCGATCCCATGCCTCGGCATGAGCGGCAAGCCCCTGCAGGTCTCGGACCGTGATCGTCCTTGCCGGAATGCCGTCCGTGAGACTCATCGCGCTTCGTTCCGTGACCGGAAGACCTGTGCATGGGTGTCCGAGCCGAGCCATCACGGTCAGCTATAATGGCCGAGCTGCATCGGCTTGAACAAATATAAGTCCAACTACAGTGGATCAATGCATTGAATATTTAACTATTAATGTATAAAACATAACAAAAAATTCTTATAATCTGGAATAGATGTAGGATAGCGGCGTGCAACGACGTCAGCCGAGCGGGATTGGCATCTCGAGGTCATGCTCTGCTTCTCCACGGAGAAGCGCCGCGTTTCGGGAAATATGCACAGCTGGTTCGGGCACCCTTACATACTCCAATGGGCGGAATGGATTGACCACGGCGCTGCTTCGTCGACAAGCTCACCAGCGGTCAGATGCCGGATGGCTATCTCAACAGCTGGATCTCGGTTTCCAGCCGCAGCCGCTGCGCCTGCCCCGCTCGTCCGAGATCGCGGCCCGCTACGAGCCCGAGCTTTTCTCCGGAGCCGTGTCGCTCACCGAGCCCGCCCTGAAGGCCGAGGCGGCGGACCGGGTCGACGGATTCTGCGCCAGCCTGCCGCCCGTGAAGGTGCCCGCGTCCTTCAAAGCCGTCCCTTATCACCTCTGGGCCGATCGCGAGGCGGGAGCCATGCTGGTTTGGCTGGTCGAACACGAGGACGCTCGAGATGGCCCGATCGCGCCTGCGCGGGCGGGCGCTGACGCCGAGCGCAGGCTGACCGACTCTGAGTTATTCAAAGATGGCGTTCGCGCTCTGGAGAAGCGAGGATCAATCCAGCATGCCTTCGGTCCCTTCCGCGCGCAGACATTCGGTCACAGCGCGGACAGGCGCCGATGCCTTCATATCCGTGTGGAAGACGAGCCAGACTTCGCGCAGGAGCGGCGGAACGTCCGGACAGGCAGGCACGAGAGGGGCACCCTCGCCAATGAGGAAATCCGGCAGCATGGCGATGCCCGCGCCGGCCCGCGCCAGCGAGACCTGGATCTCGACATGGTCGGCGCGGAAGCCGAACCGCTCCCTTCCGGCGAAACGCTCCAAAGCCGCCTGTTGTGGCGAGCTCGCCATCGGCCCCTCGTTGCCGATGAAGAACCAGTCCGCCCGCCGTGTCTTGGCGAGATAGGCTACGTCGCCGTAGAGGCGAAAGCTCATGGCGCCGATCCGCACCGCCGTGAGGTCGCCGCGATCCGGACGGCTGAGGCGAATGGCGACGTCGGCCTCGCGATGCTCCAGGGAAGCGGTGCGCGCTTCGCCGAGAAGCCGCACGCTGAGACCGGGGTGGCGCTCCCGGAGCCTCGCAAGCCTTGGAGCGAGAAAGCCGGCGGCATAGGCCGAGGGCGCGCTGATCGTGACCTCGCCCTCCAGGTCCGAGCGCGAGCCGGCTGCGAGCCGCTCCACGGTGCGGACCTCTTCGCCCATGCGCTCGGCGAGCGCTGCCACCCGCTCGCCCTCCGACGTCAAGATCAACCGCCGACCGCGCCGATCGATCAGCTTCAGGCCCAGCGTCGCTTCGAGAGCCGCGATCCGCCGTGCGACGGTCGCATGCTCGATCCGCAGCTCGCGCGCGGCGCCGGAAAGGCTGCCGGCAGTAACGAAGGCAGCGAAATGGCGAAGGTCGTCCCAATCCATCAGCGATTTTCTCCCAAGCGCTGCGCGAAATCGGGGAATTCATAGACGATCAGACACGACGTAGTCCTTACCCCGAACGAGAAAGGACGACGACATGGACAACAAGAATGCCGACAAGGCTGTCCGGCTGATCCGGCCGGGCGGCGTCGAGCAGCTGGTGGCGGTGGATTGGCCGGCCGAGGCGCCGGGACCCGGCGAGATCCGCCTGCGGCACGAGGCGATCGGCCTCAACTTCATCGACATCTATCACCGCACGGGGCTCTACCCGCTCGCCGACCCCGCCATTCCCGGCGTCGAGGGTGTCGGCATCGTGGAAGCGCTGGGGGAGGGCGTTTGCGACCTTACCGTCGGCCAGAGCATCGCCTATGCCGGGCTGCCCGGCGCCTATGCCGCGACGCGACGCCTGCCGGCTTGGCGCGCCGTCCCGCTGCCGGAGACGATCCCGCCACGAACGGCGGCCGCCTCGCTCTTTCGTGGACTGACGGCGCACATGCTGCTGACGCGCATCCATCCCGTCTTGCCCGGCGATACCGTCCTCGTCCACGCGGCGGCGGGCGGGCTCGGCGCGGTGCTGACGCGCTGGATCAGGCATCTGGGTGGCACGGTGATCGGGACGGCCGGCTCGGAAGCAAAGGCCGAAGTCGCCCGCGCGAACGGCGCCGATCACGTTGTCGTCGGTCGAGAGGCGGACGTCGTCGGCGAGGTCGCACGGCTGACGGCCGGTCGGGGCGTCGACTTCACGGTGGACGGCATCGGCGGAACGATGCTGGCGCGCAGCTTCCTCTGCACTCGCCGCTTCGGCGTGGTGGCGAGCATCGGACAGGCCGCAGGCCCCATTCCGCCGGTCGCGGTCGAGGAAATCGGGCCGATGCGATCGCTGATCTTCGCCCGCCCCAGCGTCATGGCCCACTGCGCCGAGCGTGAACTCTATCCGGACGCGGTGCGTGCGGTGTTTGCCATGATCGAGGCGGGCATCGCCGCCGGCAGCGGCCCCACCTACGCCCTCGCCGACGCCGCAAAGGCGCAAGCCGATCTCGAGGCCGGGCGCATCACCGGCAGTGCCGTTCTTCTTCCCTGAAGTTCCACGGCCTTTCCGGAGATGACCGTGATACCCCGAACCCTATTCCAGCTTGCCGGCCGCGAGCCGCGACCGCCACGGCTCGACGAAGCCGTGCTGGTCCTGATCGACTACCAGAACGAATATCTGAGGGAACCACTCCGGCTCGATGGAGTCGACGACGCCGTCGATCGGGCGGCCGAACTCCTGGCCGCCGCACGCGCCGCCGGCAGCCGCATCGTCCATGTCGCCCATCGTGGTGCGTCGGGCGGCTTCTTCGACCGGGGCGGGGATCGCGGTGCCTTCATACCCGCGCTTCGCCCAATGAACGGCGAGGCGGTCGTCGAAAAGATCCGGCCGAACGGCTTCTCGGAGACCGATCTTGCGCAGCGGATCGGCCCTTCGGGCACTCCCGTCCTGATCGCCGGCTTCATGACGCACAATTGCGTCTCCTCCACCGTCCGCGCGGCGCTCGATCTCGGCTACGCGATCGCCGTCGCCGCCGATGCATGTGCGACCCGCGACCTGCCCGGACCGGACGGCGCGATACCCGCCGCATCCATCCAGGCGGCCGAACTCGCCGCCCTGGCAGACCGGCATGCGTTCATTGGGACCGTGGCGCACTTCACCGGACGCTGACCGTCTTCGTCAGACGGGTGGGTGCCCTCGGGACGGCTCGCTTCAAGCTGACAAGGAGGCCATCGGCGGAACGGAGGGCCTGGTCGGAATAGTGGCAGTCGCTCTTTTCGTCGGGCTCCAGCCTATTGAGAGACGCGATGCAAGTCCTCGCGACGAACTGGTCTTTCAGGCTACGGCCGGCTTCAAGGGTGACGCGGCGCGCAGGCGCTCGACATCGACGCGCGGCGCGCCGAACTCCGGATCGTCGGCGAACAGTCCTTCGATTTCGGCCGCGACCGCCAGCACGCCGAGATCGTCGTTGCGCGCCCCGATGATCTGCAGACCGAAGGGCATGCCGGCCTCGTCCCTGCCCAAAGGAATGGAGATCGAAGGATGCCCGGGGATGGTCGAGGCATAGGCCAAGGACAGCCAGTGATAGTAGCTTTCGGTCGGCACGCCGTCGATCGCGGTCGGATAGAGCTCATGCCAATCGCGCGGGGTGATGGTGACGGCGGGCGACAGGATGTAGTCATGGGTCTCGAAGAAGCGCTGCCAGTTGCGATGATAGACGGCCTGCGCGTTCATCGCTTCCGCCACGTCGAGCGCCGAATAGGACAGACCCTCGGCGACGTTGGCCATGATGTTGGGTCCATAGCGGCCGGGATATTTCAGGGTGTTGGCATGGTGCGCGCCGAGCATCGAAACGGCGCGCAGCACGGCGAAAATGCGGTCGGCGCCGCTGCAATCGGGTGCCGTTTCCTCCATTGCGCCGCAATAGGGCTGAAGCCGCTTGGCGCGGGCGACAAACGCGCGCCGGACGATCTTTTCGGTGAGCGCAAAGCCGAAATCCTCGGTGACCGCGATCCGCAACGACGAGAGATCGCGCCGCGGCAGCCGGGCGAAGTCGGCGGGATTCCAAAGGGTATGGCCGTCGATCACGGCCGTATAGGGGTCGAGCGCGTCGGGTCGGGCGAGCACCGACAGCATCAAGGCCGTATCGGCGACCGTGCGGGCCATCGGCCCCGAGGTCGAAAGATGCATCAATGCCATTCCGCGCGTGTCGCCCGGCACCACGCCCGGCGACGGACGAAAGCCGACGACGCCGCAGAAGGCGGCGGGATTGCGCAGGCTGCCGCCGGTGTCGGACCCCGTGCACAGCGGCGCCATGCCGGTGGCCAGGACTGCTGCCGAACCGCCGGACGAGCCGGCGACGCTTTTCGTCGGATCGTGCGGATTGCCGGTCGGCCCGTAGACGGCATTGACCGTGTTGGCACCGGCACTGAATTCGGGATTGTTGGTCTTGCCGAGGACGACTCCGCCCGCCGCGCGCATCGCGGCCACGATCGCATCGTCCTTGCGCGCGATGTTGTCGGCGAAGATCGGCGATCCGAAGGTGGTCGGCAGGCCGGTCACGTCGATCATGTCCTTGACGCCGAAGGGCAGGCCGTGCACGGCGCCGAGCGGCTTGCCCGCCATGACCGCCGCCTCGGCGTCTCTAGCCTCGTCGAGCGTGCGGTCGAAGTCGTGGGCGACCAGCGCGTTGATGGCGTGATTGACCGCCTCCACGCGGGCGATGCAGGCCTCGGCCAACTCGACGGGAGACAGGACACGCCGGGCGATCAGCCGGCGCGCTTCGATGGCGGTCAGGTCGGCGGGATCCGCTTTCATCCGATTTCCCTCGTTCAGAGTTCGGTCGCTTGCCAGGTGCTCGGGGTTCGATGCAACGTCCGATCGAAGGTTCCCGAAGGTGCCAACGGTCGTTTCAGACGGTCTCGCTTGCCGCGCCGATATCCCAGAACAGTCCGGTCATCATCGCCAGCGCTTCCCGCGTCGTCGACAGGAGCAGATGCTCGCCCGGCGCATGTTGCGAGCAGCCGGGATAGGAGTGGGGCAGCCAGACCGTCGGCAGCCCCAGCGTCTCCGAAAAGCATTCGTTGGGAAGGGAACCGGCGAGGTTCGGCAGGATGGCGGGGTCCTTGCCGGTGGTCTGCTTCACCGAGGCCACGGCTCGCCGCACCCAGGGATGGTCCGGATCGAGCCGCGTCGCGTGGAAGAAGCCGCGCTCGGCCGGAATGATGTCCACCTGCGAAAAGCCGTGCGCATCGAGATGGCGCCGCAGCGCCGGGAGGATGTCAGCCGGATCGGTGCCGACCACGTACCGCAGCTGGCAATGGGCGTTGGCCCAGGCGGAAATGGCATTCACCGGCGCTTCCGGCACACCGCTCTTCTGTGCCAGCACGGCGAAGGAATTCCAGCCGAAGACGCGCTCGGCCGGCGTCAGGCTCTCTTCGCCCCAGTCGGGGTCGATCGACGGCCCGTCGAAGCCGCCTACGGGGCAGTCCTCCAGCACCTTGCGGATCGCGGGCGTCAGGCTGGTCGGGCGCCATTCCGGCACCTGGATCTGGCCGCGCCGGTCGACGATCGAAGCGATCGCGTGGGCCAGGATGGTCGCCGGGTCCTTCAAGAGGCCGCCCCAATTGCCGGAATGATGCGCGCCCTCGCGCAGCGCGACGCGCAGGTCGAAGTTGATCGCGCCGCGCGAGCCCATGAACAGGGTCGGCCGCTCCGGGTGGAGTCGTGGCCCGTCCGAGGCGACCAGCACGTCGGCGGCAAACAGGTCTTTGTTCGCGGAAAACAGCGCGTTGAGGCCGGGCGAACCGCATTCCTCGCCCATTTCCAGAATGATCTTGCAGTTGAAGCCGAGCCGGCCGCGCTCGGCGAGCACGGCGCGAAGCGCCGCCAGATTGATGCAGTGCTGCCCCTTGTTGTCCGCTGTGCCGCGGCCATAGACCTTGTCGCCTTCGACCACGAGCCGAAACGGATGAAGGCGTTCCGGCCACTGCTCGACCTGGGCGCGGATGACGTCGCCATGACCGTAGACCAGCACCGTCTCGTAGGACGGATCTTCGAGCCGCTCGGCATAGAGGAACGGGATGGCGGCATCAGCCGGATTGTCCAGAAAGCGGTGCGAAAACCCCATCGCGTCAAGCTTCGGCACGATGATGTCGACGAGATAGCGAGTGAGTTCGGGACGCTTGCCCGGATCCTGGCTCTCGCTCTCGACGGCGATCATCGGACGAAGCTCGTCCAGGAATTCGCCCTGGTCGAGATAGGCTTCGATGCGGGCGAGGGCGGATGAGCGGGAGGTCATGTCGATGGTCTTTCGGTCACGGCGTCGCCCCAGGGCGACATGATTTCGGTGCAGCCGGTGTTCAGGCCGTTTTCCCGCATGACGCCGGCCGGGCAGGCGAAGGCGTAAGGAAAGACGGTGCGCTTGGCGGTGACGGTGGGCTGCAGCTTCGACAGCGCCGCGACGATGTCCGGCGCCAGGTCCTCGTCGGCCACGACGGTGCCGCCGCCGCTGTTGTCGATGCGCGGCTGATGGAAGGCTTCCTCCAGCGACATGTCGAAATCCATCAGGAAGGAGCTGAGGTTGAGCACCGCCGGCAGGATCTTGCGCCCGCCGGACGCGCCGATCGCAAAACGCCGGCCGGCTTTTTCGCCGATCGTCGGGCAGACGTTCATCAGGCAGCCCTTGCCGGGGGCGAGCGAATTCGGCCGGCCCGGCTCGGGATCGAACCACATGATGCCGTTGTTCATGACGAGGCCGGTCGAGGGCGAGACGACACCTGAGCCGAAGAGCGACAGCAGCGTCTGCGTCACCGCGACCATGTTGCCGTGGCGATCGACGATGCTGAAATGGGTGGTGCAGGAGGGGGCGTGTGGCGCGTCCTGATCGCCCATCTCGGCGAGCCGGCGCGCATAGGTGGCGCTCAAGGCCTCGGCCGTTGCACGATAGCTCCGCGCATCGGGCGCGGTGCCCGGCGCGAAGGCACCGTTCATCCGCGCCAGGCATTCCGCCAGGTTCGGCCCTGCGGTCAGGCCGCTGGCGGCATGGACCCGGCCGCCGCGATAGGGCGTCTCGATCGCGTCGGTGAGGTGGGCCTCATAGGCGGCGAGATCGTCGAGACCGAGGGAGCCCCCCTTGGCGGCGACGTCGGCGACCATGGCACGGGCAATCTCGCCTTCGTAGAAATCGCGGGCGCCAGCCTCGGCCAGCCGCGCCAGGGTTTCGGCCAACCGGCCTTGGTCGAGCCGAATGTCGGCCAGCGCGGTCCAGCCGGCGGCCTTCGGCCATTGCCCGTCGTCGAGAAACAGCGCCGCGGCATCGGGATCGCGGGCGAGCTCGCGGGCCGCGGAGGCGATGATCAACGAGGCGTACCAGTCGATCTGCATGCCCTCGCGTGCCAGCGTCACGGCCGGCTGAAGAAGCTCCTTCCATGGCAATCGCCCGTAGGAGCGATGCGCCAGCTCCATGCCGGCCACGGTGCCCGGCACGGCGATCGCCGTCGCGCCGCGAACATTGCGGTCATCCTTGACACTTGCCCAGGGAAACAGGTCGGAGGATCGCCCGCTGCCTTCCAGCGGATAATCGGCGGGATCGAGCGCCTTGGGCGACCGCATGCCGAAGAACAGCGTCCGGGCCTTCTGCTCGGCCTCGCGCCAGATCATCATCGCGCCACCGCCGGCCGGCCCGCTCATCCAGGGCTCGGCGACGCCGATGGCGAAGGAGGTGGCGACGGCCGCATCGATCGCGTCGCCGCCGGCCTCCAGGATCGAGGCGCCGACCTTGGCCGCACGCCGGCTCTGGGCTGCGACGACACCCAACGACGTCGCGACCGCTGGTTTGCGCACCCGTTGGCTCTGCGAAAAGCTGTGGGACGTCATGGCCTATACCTGCCGAATGGACGCGCCGTCCGGCTCCGCTTGAAAGAGATGGCAATCGACATGACTGGATCGATCCCAGACATGCGGTGGCGACTGGCGGCCGCAGATCTCCATGGCGGCCGGACAGCGGGGGTGGAAATGACAACCGGGCGGCGGCGCGATCGGATTGGGGAAGGTCGTGCCGAGCCGCGTGTCGGGTACCGACAGGTTCGGATCGGGGGTCAGCACGGACTCCAGAAGCGCTCGCGTGTAGGGGTGGCGGGGGGCGGCAAAGAGCTGATGGGCCGGTGCCTCCTCGACGATACGGCCGAGATACATGACGGCGACGCGCGTCGCCAAATGCTCAACCACCGCCAGATTGTGGCTGATGAAGAGATAGGTCAGGCCGAGCTCTTTACGCAGTTCGCCGAGCAGGTTGAGGATTTGCGACTGCACCGAGACGTCGAGCGCCGAGGTCGGCTCGTCGCAGATCACGATCTCCGGGTTGATGATCAGCGCGCGGGCGATGGCGACGCGCTGGCGCTGACCGCCGGACAATTGGCCCGGATAACCGCCGCGAACCCGCTGCGGCAGGCCGACGAGGTCGAGCATTCGCGCGATGGTCTTCTGTCGCGAGGCGTGATCGCCGATATGATGGACGATCAGCGGCAGACCGACGATGTCCTCGATGGTCTTGCGGGGGTTGAGCGAGGAATAGGGATCCTGAAAGATCGGCTGGATCCGGCGGGAGAGCCGCCGGCGGTCCTGATCGTCGACCTCACGGCCCTCGATCAGCACTTGGCCGCTGGTCGGCCGTTCGAGACCGAGCAGGACCTTGGCGAGGGTCGACTTGCCGCAACCGGATTCGCCGACCAGCCCCAGCACGTCCTTCCTGCGGATGCGCAGAGAAATCCCGTCGAGAGCCTGGAGCGGCTTCGGCTTGACGAACATGCCCGCCTTGACCTGGTAGGTCTTGGTGATGGCGGTGAGTTCGAGCACCGGTTCGTTGGAGGCGAAGGCGTCCATCAGGCCGCCTCGCTCTGGTGGGGGAGGCGGATACAGCGGAAGCGGTGCTCGCCGCCGCCCTGGCGCTCCGGGATCTCGGCCGCACAGGCGCCCACGGCGAATTCGCAGCGCGTGCGAAAGGCGCAACCGTGAACCGGACCGATCAGCGAGGGCACGATCCCGGGGATGGATCCGAGCGCTTCACCCGATTTGGTGCGGCCAGGCACCGGGATGCAGCGCAGCAGCCCTTGCGTGTAGGGATGCGAGGGCGCCTCGAAGATTTCCTTCGCGGTTCCGTGCTCCACGATTTCGCCGGCATACATCACCGCCACCTTGTCGGCGATGCGCGCCACCACGCCGAGATCGTGCGTGACCAGGATGAGCGACAGGTTCATCTCGCGCTTGAGGTCGTCGAGCAACCGAAGGATCTGGGCTTGGATCGTCACGTCGAGCGCCGTGGTCGGCTCGTCGGCGATGATCATTTCGGGTTTGCACATCAGCGCCATGGCGATCATCACGCGCTGGCGCAGCCCGCCGGATAGCTGGTGTGGATATTGCGCCAGGCGGCTTTCGGCCGCGGTGATGCCGACCTTGCCGAGCAGCTCGACGGCCCTGTCGCGCGCCGCCCGTTTCGGAACTTTCTCGTGCAGCAACAGGGCTTCCGTCAGCTGGTCGCCGATGGTGTAGGCCGGGTTGAGCGAGGTCATCGGCTCCTGGAAGATCATCGCGAGCCGATTGCCGCGCAGATCCCGCATTTCGCCGGAGGATAGCGAGCGCAGGTCTCTGCCGTCGAACTCCAGCCGGCGAGCCCCCACCTTCAATCGCCGGCCGGTCAGCCCCATGACGGCAAGCGAGGTCAGCGACTTGCCGCAGCCGGATTCGCCGACGATGCACAGCGTCTCGCCGCGCTTGACCTCGAAATCGATGCCGCGCACCGCGTGCAGGGTGCCTTCGGCGAGCGGAATGTCGATCGTCAGGCCTTCGACGGAGAGAAGCGGCTCTGCCATGGTCTCAGCCGCGTCCTTCCGGCGCAGTGACGTCACGCAGGCCGTCGCCGACGAGGTTGATCGCCAGCACCAGCAGGAAGAGCGCGATGCCGGGAATGGTGATCAGCCACGGCTGGAACAGGAGCATCTGCTTGCCTTCGGAAATCATCAGGCCCCAGGAGGGCGTGGGCGGCTGGACGCCGAGGCCGAGAAACGACAGCGCGGCTTCCAGCAGGATGGCGTGGGCCATTTCGAGCGTCGCCACCACGATCAGGTTGTTGACGACGTTCGGCAGGATCTCCGACAGCACGATGCGGGTCGTGGAGCAGCCGATGGCGCGCGCTGCGTTGACGTATTCGAGGTTGCGCAGCTGCATGACCGAAGAGCGCATCACGACCGCGAAGCGGTCCCACAGCAGCAGGCCGAGCACCAGGACGACGACTTCGAGCGAGCCGCCGATGAGCGCGACCACTGCAAGCGCGACCAGCACCACCGGCATGGCGAGGCGAACGTTGACGAGAAACGTGACGACCAGCTCCGCCTTGCCGCCGAAATAACCCGCCACGACGCCCATCGTCGTGCCGATCAGCCCCGAGATCAGCGCGGCCACCACCCCGATCAGCAGCGAAATGCGGGCGCCGTAGAGAAGGCGCGCAAGATAATCGCGCCCGAGCTGGTCGGTCCCGATGAGATGGGCCGGGTCGGCCCCCGCCATCCAGAAGGGCGGCTTCATGCGCGCCATCAGATCCTGGGAGTAGGGATCGTGCGTGGCCAGCACCGGAGCCAGCACCGCCAGCGCGACCATGACGACGAGGATCACGAGCCCGATCAACAGGCCCGGATGGCCGAGCACGCGGCGGCGAAGACGAGCCGCCGGAGACACCGTCGGAATCGTTTCTTCCGGAGGGGCGATCGCTGAAACCTCGGTCATCTCAACCCACCCGCAGACGCGGGTCGAGCCAGGCGTTGGCCAGGTCCGACAGCAGGGTGAAGGCGATATAGAAGCACGAAAAGATCAGGATCAGCGCCTGCACTGTCGGCAGATCGTTGCGGCCGATCGATTCCCAGGCGAGGAAGCCGGCGCCATGCAGCGCGAACACCGATTCCACGACGATCGAGCCGCCGAGCATGAAGCCCATCTGGACGGCGGCAAGGCTGACGACGGGAACGATCGCGTTGCGCAGGGCATGCTTGAAGAGCACGCGGCGGGCACTGGCTCCCTTGGCCCGCGCCGTGCGGATATAGTCGGCGTTCAGCACCTCCAGCATGCCGGCGCGGGTCAACCGCATGATTGCCGGCAAGGCGTAATAGCCGAGCACGATCGTCGGCATGACGAAATGCCGCCACGAGGTCGAGCCGGAAGGCGGCAGCCAGCCCAGCTTGATGGAGAACAGCACGATCAGGAGAAGGCCGAACCAGAAACTCGGCATCGCCTGGCCGGCCACCGACAGAAACAAGGCGAGGCGATCCAGAAGCGAATTGGGACGCACGGCGGCGGCGACCCCGAGCGGTACGGCGATCGACAGGGCGAAGACGATGCTGGTGAGGCCGAGCAGCATCGTAACCTGCAGGCGGTCGGCAATCAGGCTCGCGACCGGCAGCTTGAAATAGTAGCTTTCGCCGAAGTCGCCGTGCAGCGCGCCCGCCAGCCAATTCCAATACTGTTCGGGCAGCGGCTTGTCGAAGCCGTACTGGACGCGGATGGTCTGGATATCTTCGGGGCTGGCGCTTTCGCCGGCGATCGAAATGGCTGGATCGCCGGCAAGATGCAGCAGCGAAAAGCTGATGATCGAAACGGTCAGCGTCACCAGCAGGGCAAGTCCCAGCCGCTTCAAGGCAAAGGCCAGCATCGGGCATGTTCCTGGTGAAGGGGTTGCCTGCGGCCGATCCCGGATCTGCTCCAGGATCGGCCGCACTCACAGCCGTTCTATTTCCACGCGATTTCGAAGAAGCGGACGATCTCGTCGGGGGTCGGCGTGAACTCGACGTCCTTCGAGAACACGTAATTGGAGTTGTAGGAGAACAACGGGATCCAATACGCTTCGTCGGCGATCTTCTTCAAAGCCTTGCCGTAGTCGGCCTTGCGCTCGGCATCGTCGACCGACGTGTCGCCTGCCTTCAGGGCTTCTTCGACTTCCGTATCGCGCGCGAAGTCCTGGCTTCCACCTTCGAAATAGATGCTGGTGATGGCGGAGACGTCGTTGATGGAGTTCGATCCCCAGGTCAGAAACGCGAAGCCGGCCTGTCCCTTCATCTGCATGTCCCGCAGGGTCGAATATTGCAGGAATTTGAGGTTGGCCTTGATCCCCACCTTGGCCAGATAGTCCATCATCGCTTCGGCATAGGGCTGGTCGCGATAGGCGTAAAAATCGGTGCTGAAGCCGTCGGGATAACCGGCCTCGGCAAGCAGGTCCTTCGCCTTCTGCGGATCGTACTCGTAGGACTTCACGTCGTCGGTGCAGCCGAACTGCGTCGGATAGCAGGCGGCGTCGACCACTTCCGAGCTTCCCTGCAACAGGCTTTCGACGATGGTCTTGCGGTCGATCGCGTAACCCACGGCCTGCCGCACCTCCTTCTTGGTGAAGGGGTTGTCGCCGGTTCGTCCGGCGGCGTCCATGGTGATATAGCCGATGCGCATGGTGGCGCCGTTGGCGACGGTGAACTGGTCCATCGTCTTGAGCTGTTCGGCCTGATCCGCCGGCACGCCCCAGATCATGTCGAGCCCGCCGCTGAACAGCTCGGCCATCTGCGTATTGACGTCGGGAATGGTGCGAATGTCGATCGTGCCGATCGAGGCCTTCGGCTTCGGCCCGTCATGATAGCCGTCGAACTTCTTGAGGACGAAGTGCTTGCCGGGCTCGAGGTCTTCGACCTCGTAGGGTCCCGTTCCGACGGGATGCAGCGCCATGCCCTTCGGCCCGGCCTCGGCGTAGTATTCATTGGGATAGATCGAGACGAGGCCCGAGAGATATTCCGGAGCGGCCGGGAAGGGGCCGTTCGTCATGATCTGGACCGTGTAGTCGTCGATCTTCTTGGCGCCCTTCATCCAGTCGACATTGCCTGGCACCACCACGTGGTTGTCCGGATTGGTAACGAATTCGACCGTATAGACCACGTCGTCGGCGTTGAAATCTTCGCCGTTGTGGAACTTGACGCCCTGGCGCAGTTTGAACTCGAGCGTGGTGTCGTCCACCCATTTCCAGGATTCGGCGAGATTGCCGACATACTCGCCGGTGTCAGGGTCACGGTAGAGCAGGCCATCCCAGATCGAGCGCGACAGCAACACGCCCTCGCGGGCGGAGTTGAAGTAGAAGTCGATCGATTCCAGCTCCTTGGTAAAGGCGACGTTCAGCGTATCGCTCGCCTTGTCCGCCAAAGCCGGGCCAACCGCCACGGCGGAAGCCGCAAGCGCAAGGCCGGCCCCCAAAATCAATCTCGTCTTGTGTACGAATGCCACGGCCAGCTCCTTTTCCGAGGGGTGGTGTATTACATTGCGATACTTTATACCGAACTGATCTTCACTGTATCGCCACAAGCCGGCGAGTCAAGCAAGTTTGCCGATTTTTGAGGCGTGCATAATAAAGGTGCAAATCGTGGATGACGCGACGCGAAAGTCGAACACGCTGTTCGTCGGTTCGTTGGAGAAGGGAATGCGGGTCCTGTCGGTCTTCGGCAGCCAGCATCCGGAGTTGAGCCTGACCGAGCTGGTGGCGCTGACGGGCCTCGACAAAAGTGCCGTGCAACGTCTGGCGAACACGCTGCACCTGACCGGGTATCTGGAAAAGGATCCCGATACCCGACGCTTCCGGCCGTCGCTGAAGTGCCTGGAACTGGGGGCCGGCTATCTCTGCTCCGACCCCTTGCCGCAACTGGCGATGCCGAAATTGATCGAGCTGAGCCGCGCCCTGGGCGAGCGCGTCAACGCGGCCCGTCTCGACGGGACGGACATCGTCTATGTGATCCGCATTCCGACCCAGTTGACGAACTTCGCCGCCATGCTGGTCGGCCGGCGCATCACCGCCTTGACGACGTCCTCCGGACGTATTCTCATCGCGAATTTCGACGCGCAACGGCGCCGGCAGGCCATCGAAAGCTGGCCGATCACGGCCACGACGCCCAAGACGACGTTGGATCGCCGGGTGATCGCGGACGAAATCGAAGAGGCGGCCGCCTCCGGCTACGGCATGACCGTCAGTCAGAACATCATGAACGAGATCGGCATTTCAGCGCCGATCTACAGCACGGCAGGAGAGCCGGTCGCCACCGTGCAGTGTTCGGTTTCAAGCCTCAAATGGAGCGTCGAGCGGGTCCGGACCAAGATCGCACCCGCTCTCATGGAGGTGGCCAACTCGATTCAGGTTCCGCGCTGAACCGGGCCACGCGGCGCAATCGGCCCGACAGCAAAGCCTGGCCGCACCACCTGCCTGCGCCTCCGGGGCCGGGACCAGGCCCGGCGGGCGGCTCGCTCAGGGGGCGGGATGCCGGTTCACCGAACCATGCACGGGCGCTTGGGATCGAAAGCCCAGCCAGGGATGAGATACTGCATTCCCTTGGCGTCGTCGCGTGCGCCCAGCGCCTTGTCCCGGTAGAGCGTGTGGGCCTCCGCTACCTGGTCCATGTCGATCTCGATACCGAGACCCGGCTTGTCGGGCACGGCCACCCAGCCGTTCTTGATCTGGAACGGCTCCTTCGTCAGGCGCTGGCCGTCCTGCCAGATCCAATGGGTGTCGATCGCCGTCACCTTGCCGGGCGCGGCGGCGGCGACATGGGTGAACATGGCCAGCGACACGTCGAAATGGTTGTTGGAATGCGACCCCCAGGTCAGGCCGTTGTCGCGGCAGGTCTGGGCCACGCGCACCGAGCCCTGCATGGTCCAGAAATGCGGGTCGGCCAGCGGAATGTCGACCGAGTGCAACTGGATCGCGTGGCTCATCTGGCGCCAGTCGGTGGCGACCATGTTGGTGGCGGTGGGAAGGCCGGTGGCGCGGCGGAACTCCGCCATGATCTCGCGGCCGGAATAGCCGGCCTCGGCCCCGCACGGGTCCTCGGCATAGGCGAGGATGCCGTGCATGTTCTTGCACAGCCGGATCGCGTCGTCGAGCAGCCAGCCGCCGTTCGGGTCGAGGGTGACCCGTGCTTCGGGAAATCGCTTGGCCAGAGCGGTGACCGCGGCGATTTCCTCCTCGCCGGAGAGAACGCCCCCCTTCAGCTTGAAATCGTGGAAGCCGTAGTGGTCGTGGGCGGCCTCGGCGAGGCGCACGATCGCCTCGGGGCTCAGCGCCTCTTCGTGCCGCAGGCGGAACCAGTCGACCTTGGCGTCCGGCTCGGCCCGGTAGGGCAGGGGCGCCCTGGTCCGGTCGCCGACATAGAAGAGGTAGCCGAGCATCTCGACCGCATCGCGTTGCTGGCCTTCGCCGAGCAGCGCGGCGACCGGCAGATCGAGAAACTGCCCGAGCAGGTCGAGCAGCGCCGCCTCGATGGCGGTCACGGCATGGATGGTCGTGCGAAGGTCGAAGGTCTGCAGGCCGCGTCCGCCCGCATCGCGATCGGCAAATTCGCGCCGCACCGCGTTGAGGATGGAGTTGTAAGCGCCGATCGGCTGGCCGACGACCAGCGGCGTTGCATCCTCCAAGGTCTGCCGGATCTTCTCGCCGCCCGGCACCTCGCCGACGCCGGTGTGTCCGGCATTGTCCTTGAGAATGACCAGGTTGCGCGTGAAGAACGGAGCATGCGCGCCGGACAGGTTCAGCAGCATGCCGTCATGGCCCGCGACCGGGATGACGCGCATCTCCGTGACTTTGGGGGCCGACGATACGGATTGGGTTGGTCCAGACATGGCATTCTCCAACGCGCGCGACGCGCGGCAAGTTCAGGCAGGTACCGCGAGGGCCGAAGGGGCCGGGCGGAGGGTGGCAAGCGGCGCAAGCGCGGGTCAGGGTCCGGAAAGCATCGAACGGCTCACGCCTTCTCAGGTCACCGGCGCGGGATTGAACAACGTCATCGCATTGCGCAGACCCCAGCGATCGGCCCAGGTCTGCTTGCGGCCGCTGGCGATCTCCAGGATGAGATGAAAGAGATCCCAGCCGATGTCCTCGATGGTCTTTTCGCCCGTGGCGATGGGGCCGGCGGACAGGTCGATGAGATCGGACCAGCGCGCCGCCAGCGTATCGTTCGTGGCGACCTTGATGACCGGCACCAGGGCGAGACCGTAGGGCGTGCCGCGCCCGGTGGAGAACACCTCGATGTTGCACCCGGCTGCCATCTGCAGCGTGCCGCAGACGAAGTCGCTGGCAGGTGTCGCGGCGAAGTTGAGCCCCTTCTTGCGGGCCTTCTCGCCGGGCCCCAGCACGTCGACGATGGCGCTCGAACCCGATTTGGCGATGGAGCCGAGGCTTTTTTCGACGATGTTGGACAGACCACCCTTCTTGTTGCCGGGCGACGGGTTGGCGCTGCGGTCGGTCTGTCCGCGACGCAGGTAGTCGTCGTACCAGGCCATCTGGTCGACCATCGCCTGTCCCACCTCCTTGGTCGCCGCGCGCGGGGTCAGCAGGTGGACGCCGTCGCGCACCTCCGAGACCTCGGAGAACATGACGGTGGCGCCGGCGCGCACCAGCAGGTCGGCGGCATAGCCGATGGCAGGGTTGGCCGTGACGCCGGAAAACGCGTCGCTGCCGCCGCACTGAAGCCCGACCACCAGATCCGAGGCCGGGCAGGTCTCGCGCCGTCGTTCGTTCAGCACCTCGAGCCGCTTTTCAGCCATCTCCATGATCAGCGCCACCATGTCGGCAAAGCCGTGGTTCTGCTCGTCCTGGAGCGTCATGATGGCGTTTTCCGGAAGACCTTCCGGCAAAAGCCTCTGCGGCAGAAGCTTCTCGCAGCCCAGTCCGACGACCATGGCTTCGCCGCCGAGATTGGGATTAAGCGAAAGGTTCTGCAAAGTGCGGATGGGAATGATCGCGTCCGGCGCGTTGATGGCGACGCCGCAGCCATAGACATGTTCCAGCGCGATCACGTCGTCGACGTTGGGAAAGCGCGGCAGCATCTCCTTCTTGATGCGCTCGATGGCGAAGCCCAGGACGCCCGCCACGCATTGAACGCTCATGGTGATGCCGAGGACGTTCTTGGTCCCGACCGAACCGTCGGCATTGCGGTAGCCTTCGAACGTATGGCCCTCGAGCGGTGCAAGCGGCTCGGGAACGGCCGTCGCCAGCGGCAGTTCGTGCAGGTCCGGCGGCGAGGGCAGCCGCACCATGTGTTCGTTGATCCACGAGCCGCGCGCGATCGGTTTCACCGCATAACCGAGGACCTCGCCGTACCGGACGATCGGGTCGCCCTCTGCGAAATCGTTCAGAGCGACCTTGTGCCCCTGCGGAATGCCCTCCAGCAGCGTCAGTTCGCCACCGATGACCGTGCCCTTGGGCAGGCCGGGGCTGTTGACCACGACGGCGACATTGTCACCGTTCTTGACCTTGATGATACGGGGCGTCTCTTGCATGGCATTGCTTCCGTGGGGGGCTTTCGCCAGGAGCGTAAAGCTCACCGATACTGATCTCTCAGGTTTTGAGTGGCGGCCCTGAACGCTCCGAGGTCGGAGCCGACTGCGACGAAGGTCGCGCCCATGTCGAGATAGCGGCGGGCGTCGGCTTCGAGGGGGGCGAGGATGCCGGACGGCTTGCCGTGGGCCTTGGCCGCTGCGAACACGGCGGCGATGGCCGCCTGCACGTCCGGATGGCCGGCGTTGCCGAGATGGCCGAGGCCGGCGGCAAGGTCGGAGGGGCCGACGAACAGGCAGTCGATGCCGTCCACCGCCGCGATGTCCGATGCCGCTTCCATCCCGGCCGTGTTCTCGATTTGCACCGCCACCGTGATCTCGTCGTTGATGACCGTCTGGTAGTCGGCCACCGTGCCGTAGCGATTGTTGCGCTGGGCCACCGACACGCCGCGCACGCCTGCCGGTGGATAGCGCGTCGCGGCCACCGCGGCCTTCGCCTCCTCCACCGACTGCACGAAGGGGATCAGGAAGTTGTAGAAGCCGGCGTCGAGCATCCGTTTGATCGTCACCGTGTCGTTCCAGGGAGGACGCACCACCGGCGCCGAGGCGCTATCCTTCAGTGCCATCAGTTGCGGGATCAGCGTCAGCACGTCGTTGGGCGCGTGTTCGGCGTCGAGCAGCAGCCAGTCGAAGCCGGCCAGGCCCAGCACCTCCATGGTGATCGGGCTGGCCAGCGCGCTCCAGCAGCCGATCAGCCGCTTGCCGGCCAGAAGGTCGCGCCGAAACTGGTTGGGAAAGGCGGTATAGGGGGCCGAACCGGACATTGTGCTCATTCTCCTTGGCTCCGGCGCCGGGCCGGAGGTTCATTGGCTTCGGCATCAGGCCGAAGGCGTCGGGTCTTGCGGGTCGCGCGTCTCGATGAGGATGGCGCGGAAATCGTTGACGTTGGTGAGCGTCGGGCCGGTGATCACCTGGCTGCCAAGCGCCTCGAAGAAGGAATGGCCGTCATTGTCGGCGAGCGCGGCCTTGGGGTTGATGCCTTGGGCCCAGGCGCGGTCCAGCGCATCGGGACCGATGACGGCGCCGGCGATCTCCTCCAGCCCGTCGACCCCGTCCGTGTCGGCCGCCAGCGCATGGACGCCGGCATGGCCGTTCAGCGCGACGGCGAGCGACAGCAGGAACTCCACATTGCGTCCGCCGCGTCCTTCGCCCGTCACCGTCACCGTGGTCTCACCGCCCGACAGCAGTACGCAAGGCGGCTCGAACGGCTGGCCGCGGCCGGCAATCTGGCGCGCGATGCCGGCCAGCACCTTGCCCACGTCCTTGGCTTCGCCCTCGATCGCGTCGGAGAGGATGCGCACCGGCCAGCCAGCCGCCTCGGCCACCACCGCCGCCGCCTCCAGCGCCGCCTGCGGGGTGGCGATCAGCCGCGTCTCGCAGTGCGCCAGGCGCTCGTCGTCCGGCTTGACGCTCTCGCCTGCCCCGCTCTGAAGAACGCTGCGCACCGAGGCGGGCACGTCGATCCGGTAGCGTTCGATGATGGCGAGCGCGTCATCGCAGGTGGTCGGATCACCCACTGTCGGACCCGACGCGATGTCGGCCGGATCGTCGCCCGGCACGTCGGAGATCAGCAGGCTGAGCACCCTCGCCGGATGGCAGGCCGCCGCCAGCCGTCCGCCCTTGACCGCCGACAAATGCCGGCGCACGCAGTTCATCTCGGTGATCGTCGCCCCCGACTTCAGAAGCGCCTTGTTCACCGCCTGCTTGTCGGCGAGCGTCACGCCCTCCAGCGGCAGCGCCATGAGCGCCGAGCCGCCGCCCGAGATCAGGCACACCACCAGATCGTCGGCCGTCAGATCCGAGACGAGGTCGAGGATGCGCCGCGCCGCCGCCATCCCGGCCTGATCCGGAACGGGATGCGCCGCTTCCACGATCTCGATCGCCGCGCACGGCACTCCATAGCCGTAGCGGGTCACCACCAGGCCGGAAAGCTCGCCGCCGGAGCCTTCGCTGTTCGACGCCGGCACGAAGGCTTTGTTTTTCCACGCCTGCTCGAAGGCGTGGGCCATCGCCGCCGACGCCTTTCCGGCGCCGATGACGACGAGCCGTCCCTTCGGCGCCGCCGGCAGATGCTTGGGGACGGCCAGCGACGGCTGCGCGGCCGCCACCGCCGCCGCGAACATCGAACGTAAAAGCTCTTCAGGCTGGCTCGTCATTCGTCGATTTCCCTCGCACGCGATGCACTCGTCATCAGGGCGCGCCCGTCGCCCGCGATCCTGCCGCCGTCATCCTCGGGACGGAGCCCGAGGATGACATTCTGATACCCTGAGGTAGCAGCCCAGGGTCGCCCCAGTCCGGCGCAGCGCCGTTGCACCGCGCCCGGCCGCCGTGCAACTCGCAGCGACTTTCGCGCCGAGCCGTCCGCCTATCGGCGCACCTCGACCTTGGCGAGCTTCTCGTAGTGACGCGCCACCGCGCTGTGGTCGCTCTCGCCCTCGCCGTCGACCTTGAGCGCCTGCATGATCTCCATGATCCCCGCCGACAGCGGCACCGGCACGTGCAGCGCGTGCGCCGTGTCGAGCGCGTTCTGCAGGTCCTTGACATGCAGGTCGATGCGGAACCCCGGCTTGAAGTTGCCCGCGAGGATCATCGGCACCTTGGCGTTCATCACCGTCGAGCCGGCCAGCCCGCCCTTGATCGCGTCGAACACCGCCTCCGGCGAAACCCCCGCCTTGGTCGCCAGGGTGAAGGCTTCCGAAACCGCCGCGATGTTCAGCGCGACGATCATCTGGTTGGCCAGCTTGGTGACGTTGCCCGCGCCGACGTCGCCGACCCGCACCACCGAGCCGCCCATCACCTGAAGGATCGGCTCGACCTTTTCGAACGCCGCCGCGTCGCCGCCGACCATGATCGCCAGCGTCCCGTCGATCGCCTTCGGCTCGCCGCCCGACACCGGCGCATCGAGCATCACCACGCCCTTTTCGGCCGCCGCCGCGCCGATCTCCTGCGAGGCGGCCGGGGCGATTGAGCTCATGTCGACGAGGATCGTGCCCGGCCTGGCGCCATCCAGCACCCCGTCCTCGCCCATCACCGCCTCGCGCACATGCGGCGAGTTCGGCAGCATGGTGATCACCACCTCGCACTTCGAAGCCACGTCCTTGCTCGACGAACCGGCCTCGGCGCCCAGCGCCAGCAGATCGTCGGCCGGCGCGAACTTGTCGTACACCACCAGCGAATACCCCGCCTTCAGCAGGTTCTTCGCCATCGGACGACCCATGATCCCAAGTCCGATAAACCCTAGCTTACTCATGTCATTTCCTCGGTTCGTGTGACGGTGTGGATTGCCGATGGCAATCCGGAAGAGCGGCTGCCGAGGCCGCGTCGAGCGCGGCCCTTCGGCCGTTCCGGATGCGGAGCGGCCACGGCATCCTGCCGGACGCATGGGTGCCTTGCGCCGAAGCCGCTAACGGTTCGCGGCCGGATGAATAGATTGGAAGGGAGACGCGACGGCCTGCTGTACGGACAGGCTGACGCCCCCGAGTTTGCCGCAAGGAGCATACGATGGCCACCATTCGCGAGCGCATCGCCACCATGGTCGACGACACCCTGACGATCGCCGGCGAAGTCCGGCGCCGGGAACGGCAGATGCGGCCCGAAGCCCGCCGCGAAGCCGTGCGCCGCTCGTAAAGCTTCCGGCGAACCGGGCCGCTCCCGGCCCCTCCACCCCATGATCATCGCGCTCATGCCGATCCTCGCGTGATGATCTCGAAGCCGATATCGACCGACCGGCTGGGAAGCTCCTCGCCGGCGATCCGCGTCAGCAGCGCTTCGGCGGCCTTGACGCCGAGCAGGTCGCGATCGATGCGAACGCTGGTCAGCGGCGGCACGATGTCCGGCGCGAAGGCCAGATCGCCGAAGCCGATCACCGCGACGTCCTCTGGAACCCGAAGTCCTCGGGCGTGAGCCTCGATGATGATGCCGTGGGCGATCAGGTCGGAGCTGCAGAAGATGACGCCCTGGGCGAAACCGTCGCTCAGGAGGCTCGACAGGGCCTCGCGTCCCCGGCGAATGCTGCCGCTTTCCGGGAAGCTGATCAGCGGCATCGGCTGAAGTCCGCGCCGCTCGAACGTTTTCAGGAAGGTGCCGGTTCGTTGCAGGGCGCGCTCGTCGCCTGCCGAGACCGCTGCCGCGTGCTTGTAGCCGCGCTCCTCGGCATAGAGCGCCACCGCTTCGCCCAGGCGCGGATTCGAAAATCCCACGCAAAAGTCGATCGGCGTCTCGGTCAGCTCCCAGGACTCGACGACCGGAACATTCGCCGACAGCAGCATCCGTCGGCATTGAGCGGTGTGCTGAACGCCCACCAGCAGGATGCCGTCCGGCCGCCGAGCCAGAAGCGAGGAAACGAGCGCTTCCTCTTCTTCGAGGGAAAAATTCGTTTCGGAGGTGATGACGTGATAGCCCGACAGCCGGATCACGTCGATGAAGCTGCGCAGCAGCGATGAGTGGTGCACGTTGGTGATCGCCGGCACCAGCGCGGCCACCAGCCGGCTGCGGCGCGAGGCAAGCGCACCGGCGACCTGGTTCGGCACATAGCCGGTGATGCGGATCGCATTCTTCACGCGTTCCAGCGTGGCGGGCGACACCTTCTTCGGATCGTTCAGCGAACGCGAGACGGTGACCGGCGACACGCCGGCAAGACGCGCCACGGCTTCCATGGTGACAGCACCGGTGCTCCGGTCGGCCGCGCCCGCGCTCGCGCCGCGGTTCGCTCCGGCAGGGGCCGCGTGCCCATGATCGTGCTGTCTGTCCACCACCGCAATCTCCATCCTACTGCTCTTGGGCTTTCGCTCCCGCGGTCGAGGCATCCGGCCCGGCAGCGGCTGCCGCGCTCTCGCGCTGCCCGTTGCGCCTTGCCAGATAGAATGAAGCCCCGACCGAGATCACGATCAGCACCCACAGGATCACGGCAATCCAGCTTTTGGTAAAGAAAATCGACAGGGTTTGAAACGACTCCAGGCTCTTGACGAAATAGACCTCCGCCGCCGGCCCGAGGATGAAGCCGATGATGAAGGGCGCGACCTCGATGCCGACCTTGGTGGCGAGATAGCCGAACAGGCCGAAGATGAGCAGGGTCCAGACGTCGAACATAACGCCGTAGTTGATGGTGTAGGCGCCGACGACGCACATCATCAGGATGATCGGGAAGAGGATGTATTTCGGCACGGCGACGACCCGCGCGATCCAGCGGATCGCCAGCATCATGACGGCGAACATGCACAGGTTTGCGACCAGCATCGCCACGATCATGCCTTGCCAGATCACCGGATTGTTGCCGATGAACAGCGGCCCGACCTGAATGCCCTGCAGCGTGAACGCGCCGATCAGGATGGCGGTGGTGCTGTCGCCCGGAATGCCGAGCGACAGCAGCGGAATGAGCGCGCCGCCGGTCAGCCCGTTGTTGGAACTTTCCGACGCGATGATGCCGGCCGGCTCGCCCGTGCCCAGGCGTTCGGGGTGCTTGGAGAAGGTCTTCTCCTGGCTGTAGGCGAGGATCGAGGCGGCGCTGCCGCCGACGCCGGGCAAGAGGCCGACGAAGGTGCCGATGAAGGACGACCGGGCCAGGTTGACGAGTTGGCCGCGAAACACCGACAGATGGAAGGGCTTTCCCTTGGTGAGCTTGATGCCCGACAGCCCCTGGCCCTCCGGCACGCCGGCCTCCGCCTCCTGCAGAATGGTGGCCAGGCCGAACAGGCCGATCAGCACCGGCAGCAGCGAAAAGCCGCTCTCCAGATAATATTCCCAGGACGGGAGCATGAGCCGCAATTCGCCATTGCCGCCGTTGGAGATGTCGTAGGTGCCGATCAGGCTGATGAAGATTCCGAGAAAACCCGAGAAAATGCCCATCAGCATGCTGCGCGACAGCGCTGCCATCACCGTCAGGGCGAACAGGATGATCAGAAACTTCTCGACGTAGGAGAACTTGATCGCGAAGTCGGCCAGGGCCGGCGCGAACAGGTAGAGGATCACCAGGCTGACGATGCCGCCGACCAGCGACGACACGATGCCGATCTTCAGCGCTCGTTCGCCTTCGCCCTTCAGCGTCATTGGATAGCCGTCGAAGGTCGTGGTGATCGAGGACGGCGTTCCGGGGATGTTGATCAGGATCGCGGGAACCAGACCGCCCGAGATGCCGCCGACATAGAGGCCGAGCAGCAGCGCCAGCCCGTCCTCCAGCCCGAGCGAATAGGTCAGAGGCAGACAGACGGCCACCGCCATCGTCGCCGTCATCCCCGGAATCGCGCCGAAGACGATGCCGATGATCGTTCCAGCCGCGATCAGCATGAAGAACGTCGGCGTCAGAGTGGATATCAGGTCCATGATGGCAGCCTTATCCGCAAACGCGCTCAGGGCAGCGAGATGTTGAAGAGCTCGGAGAGGAGGTACCAGACGACCGTCGGCGCGAGCACAGCGTTGACCGTCGGCCCGATCAGGCTGCGCGGGCTCCAGTCGTGCCGGTAGAGGACTCCCAGCAGGAAGATGTAGGGAATCGAGCAGATGTAGAAGCCCAGCCCTGTATTGGGAAACAGATCGCCGACCTCCGGCATGGCCAGGAAATAGACGATGGTGATGCCGAGCGTTCCGAAGAACCGGACGTGGTCGATCGCCATGGCGCGGCGCGGAATCGAGGGCAGGGTCTGCGCGATCGTTCTGGCACGCGTGACCAACACCACGACGAGCAGAATGGCCAGGATCGTTCCGATGATCGTCGGAAAGATCAGGTGCGACGTGTCGAAGTCGACCGTCACGTGAAACAGGGATTGCTCAGACATCGGATGGCTCGTTCACCAGGCATCAAGGCGCGGAGCGAGCGAAGGCGCCAGGGCGCCCACGCCCAGCGCTCGGACCGTCGTCCGGCGCGTGCTGGCGGCGAGGGGAGGACGCCACCAACGGTTTCGTAGGACCCCGCCTCGACGACGACTGTGCCGGCGCGGGAGTTCCGGACAATGACGCGGGCCGGCTTGTCCGACCCGTCGCCTATTCGGTGATCGCCTTGATCACCTCGGCATATTCGTCGTTCTTCTCTTGCAGATGCGCGAGAGCCTCGCCGGAGGGGCGGAAATCGGGGATGAAGAAGGATTGCGTCTGCTTCTTCTGGATTTCGCCATCGGCATAGACTTCGCCGAGCGCCGTATCGAGCGCCTCGACGATCTCCGGATCGATGTCCTTGTTGAACAGGAAGAAGAATTCCTTGTCGAAGGTGAAGTCCTTTTCGCCGTCGAGCGTCACCGAGACCTGCGGCGAAGCGAATGACAGGAGATCTTCCCGGGTGGTGTCGCCCATGCCCTGCTCGGGAGCCTGTTCGAGCGTCTCCTCGGACGAGGTGAGCCATACGAACCGCATGGCCTTCTGATCGTCGGCCGGAAGCTGGGTGAATTGCTCGTTGGCCTGGACAGACGCGTTGATGACGTCGGCCTGACCGTCGAACAGAAGCTGATTCTTGTCGGCCTGCGACCCGGTGTTCACCGCGACGATGTTCTTCTCCGAGCCGGGATTGCGAATCTCGGCCGCATTCTTCATCGCCGAGAAGCCGATCTCGGACACGCCGCCGGGCTGGATCGCGACCCGGATACGCTCGCCGTTGGCGGCCGCGGCGAAGATATCGTCCATAGTCTGATAGGGCGAGTTTTTCGGCACGGCGAAGGCGTTGCCGGGATTGATCGCG
Organism: Consotaella aegiceratis; assembly: GCF_036541425.1. Taxonomy (NCBI): domain Bacteria; kingdom Pseudomonadati; phylum Pseudomonadota; class Alphaproteobacteria; order Hyphomicrobiales; family Aurantimonadaceae; genus Consotaella; species Consotaella aegiceratis. Next base: position 30,970 of record NZ_JAZHFT010000021.1, on the reverse strand, counting down.
ACGGTCGGTCCGATCTTATAGGTCGAAAAGATGTCCTCGTAGCCGCGGATTCCATAGAGGTTTCCGAGATAGGACTGATCGTGGAAGATCATCATGGTCGTGCCGCGGCGGTCGCGCTCGATGGCCTTGAAAGCCTCGCTTTCACCGACGGCATCCACCTTGATGTTGATCCCGAGCTTTTCGGACAGGGCTTCCGCGACGATGGCGCTGTTCTGATACGTATCGCCGCCGGTCGATTTCGAGCCGATGACAAGCCGGATGTTCGACGGCAGGTCGGCTGCCTGCGCAACGGTCGGTGCCGCCATCAGCGCCGCCAGACTGGCCGCGGTCGCGAGTGTCCTGAAAAGGTCTGACATTCCTTGCCTCCCGAAAGACAGTTGTGTGGGTGATTGAAAGTCGGCCCGTTGGGTCCCGGTCTCCCGAAAGCGCAGCCTCGATGCGGCGCACCCTGTCTCCCGGCGCTGCAATGAATGCGCTTTCATCGGCACTATCGTTGCCATGCTCCCATTTGTCAAATGATTCAAAACGGACATTGCGCCGCAGCCTGTTTTCGGCATTCTCGACAATATTGCCTGGCGAATGACGCTCGAAACGAGGCAGGCGCATTGAATGATTGCGCTATCATAGAGAGGCAACGCAGCGAGCTTTGTGACGGTGATCGGGCGACCAGAGCCGCGACCGCATCGGTGCAACGGTCCCCCAACCGGCTCCGGTGCGGGGAGGGGCGATGCCGATGCACGGCAGCTCGAGATCGCCGGGCGAGCGGCAAGCGTCTTGGCAGATGAAAACAAGTATGACAGGCTAAAGACAAGTGGGCGGATTCCCGATCGCCTGCAAGGCGCGATTCGCTCGACGAGGATGGTATGAGCAGTCTCGATAATCCGGCGCCGACCCGGCCGGAGCGGCTGGCCGTGCACGTGGCCGACATGCTGCGGCGGGACATCATTTCAGGTGGTTTCCCCATCGGTCATCGGTTGCCGAGCGAGGCCGCGCTTTGCGCGCAGCACGGCGTCAGCCGGACGGTGGTTCGCGAAGCACTGGCCACCCTCAGGGTCGAGGGGCTGGTGGAGCCGCGCAAGGGGGCCGGCGTCTTCGTCAAGGACGCCCCGCCGGCCAGTCCCTTCACCAAACTCGATACGAGCAAGATCTCTTCGGTCATCGAGCTTCTGGAGCTGAGAACGGCCGTGGAGGCCGAGGCCGCGGGCCTGGCGGCGCAACGCCATTCGGCCGCCCAGGAGGAGGCCATCGTCCACGCGCATCGCAACGTCGTTGCCTGTCTCGCAGACGGAAAACCCACGCGCGACGCGGATTTCGCGTTTCACGCCGCGATCGCCGAAGCCACCAACAATCCCCGGTTCCAGGAATTCCTGCAGCTGATCCGCAGCGGGATCATCCCGCGTGGAGAACTGCAGGGAGCGGCCAAGGGCGCCCGGCCGCTCGACTACAACAAGACGCTGGAAGAGGAGCATCACGCCATCCTTGTGGCGATCCTGGACGGCCAGGAAAGCGAGGCTCGAAATGCCATGCGGTCGCATCTCCGTGGCAGCCTTGCACGGTATCGCGAATTGCTGCGGCGAGGCTGAGGTAGAATACAAATAAATTGACACCTGTCATACAGATCGGTAGCGTGCTTTGCAACACGCTGCCGGCCACGAGCAGCGCGCACCCTGCCACGTGGAACCCATGCCATGATCATCACCGATGTCGTCGTCCGCGAGTTTTTGAGCACCACACGCCGGCATTCGGACAGCGCCGGCCACGCGCATCCGGGCGAACCGCATAAGGTCAGAACGGCGGTCCTGACCATCCGGACGGAAGACGGTCATGAAGGGCATAGCTTCACGGTGCCGGAGATCGTGCGGCCTCATCTCATCGACAAATTCGTCAAGAAGGTCCTCGTCGGCCAGGATCATCGCGACCGCGAGCGGCTCTGGCATGAGCTGGCGCATTGGCAGCGTGGCTCGGCCGCGCAGCTCACCGACCGCACGCTTGCCGTCGTCGACGTGGCGCTCTGGGACCTTGCCGGGCGCAGCCTCAATCAGCCGGTGCACAAGCTGATCGGCGCCTATCGCGACAAGGTTCCGGCCTATGGCTCGATCATGTGCGGTGACGAGATCGAGGGTGGTCTGGCGACGCCGGAGGACTATGCGCGCTTTGCCGAGCGTCTCGTGGCACGGGGATACAAGGGCATCAAGCTGCACACCTGGATGCCGCCGGTCAGCTGGGCGCCGAACGTGAAGATGGACCTCAAGGCTTGTGCCGCCGTGCGCGAGGCGGTCGGGCCGGATATCCATCTGATGATCGACGCCTTCCACTGGTATTCGCGTGTCGATGCGCTGGAACTGGGCCGAGGCCTGCAAAAGCTCGGCTTCGACTGGATCGAGGAGCCGTTGGACGAGCAGTCGATCTCGTCCTATGCGTGGCTGGCGGCCAATCTCGACATCCCGGTGCTCGGCCCGGAAAGCGCGGCCGGCAAGTTCTGGAACCGCGCCGAATGGATCAAGCAGGGCGCCTGTGACATCCTGCGCACCGGCGTCAATGATGTCGGCGGCATCACGCCGGCGCTGAAGACCATGCGGCTGGCGGAATCGTTTGGGATGGATTGCGAGGTCCACGGCAACACGGCGATGAACCTGATGGTCGTCGCCACCTCGCGCAACGCCCGCTGGTACGAGCGCGGCCTTCTCCACCCCTTCCTCGAATACGACGACGGCTTCGACTATCTGAAATCGCTGTCCGATCCGATGGACGAGAACGGCTTCGTCCACGTGCCCGACCGCCCCGGCATCGGCGAGGACATCGATTTCGACTTCATCGAGAACAACCGGGTCGCCTGAGTCGGATCAGCCCAGGGCGCCGGACAGGAACGCGGCGCCCGTTTCCTGCCGATCCGTCGGCAGCGTATGGCCCCCGGTCTCGATTGCAGCATCGAGTTGTCCGCCTGCCGCCGACCAGATGCCGGCGAGATCCCGGTAAGCCGCCTCGACGGCGGCGACCGGCATATGCGGGTCGGCATCGCCGCACCGGAACAGGGCGGGCTTGGGCGCGGCCGCACCGGCCATGTCGGGGAAGTCCGCCAGGGCGCTGAGAGCCGGATGCAGCATCCAGAAGGCCGACTGGCCGCGCGTCAGCGAATTGCCGTCCTGGAGCAGCATCAGGCGCCGGGCCATCCAGCTGAACGAGCAGAAGGCGCGCACGGACGGGCTGAGCGCCGCGACCTGCCAGGCGCGGAAACCGCCGAAAGAAAAGCCGAAGGCGCCGACGCGGCCTGCATCGATGAAATCCTGACGTGCCAGCCAGTCGGCCGCCGCCACGTCCTCCGCCGCGACGAGCTCCGCCGGCGTTTGCCCAAGCTGCATCAGATTGGCCGCGAGCGCTTGCTGACCGCCCCACTCCCCGGTCTGGCGGCTTCCCCATCCGAAGGCGTCGAGAACGAGCACCGCAAAGCCGGCGCGCGTCAGCGTTGTCGCGGGCGGTATGCCGCCATAATGCCGGGTGCGTGCGGCCTCTGCGATCGGGCTCAGATGTTCCTCGGGCGCCGATGCAACCTTGCGCCAGCCGATCCGAAACTCGCCGCCATGGTCGTGCAGGAGCAGAATGCCGGGAAACGGTCCCGATCCCTCGGGCAACTGCAGAATGCCTCGCGTGGACGCGCCATCGGCGAACCGCATGACGAGCGGAACCTGCCGAAAGCCGTCGACACGCCGTTCCGTCGTCAGGTCGACCTCAGGCACGCCGCCAAGGAACCGAACGGCGCCGGCCCAGGCGTCGCGCATACGCTGCCGCCAGACGGCGAACGCGGCCCCGTCGCCGTTCGTCGACGGCTCAAATCCGAGCGTGAAGCGCATGCCGTCCCGCCGGCGCTTCACCTCGTCCGGCAGAAGCGGCCAGTCAGCGGGCTTGTTCATAGGCGAGCGAGGCTCCGATAAGCTCCTTGGCGTAGGGCTGTTTCGGTCCCTTCTCGGCGTCGCGCGTCAACGCCTCGCAGCCGAGCACTTCCACCAGCTCTCCGTGCTGCATCACGGCCAGGCGCGTACACATGTGGTCGATGACCGCAAGGTCATGACTGACCATCAGCGCGGTGAAGCCGCGCCGTTTGCGCAGCTCCTGCAGCAGGTTCAGAACCTCCGCCTGCACCGAGACGTCGAGCGCCGACGTCGGCTCGTCGAGAAGCAGGACGTCGGGGTCTAGAATCAGCGCCCTGGCGATGACGATGCGTTGGCGCTGGCCGCCGGACAGTTCGTGCGGATAGCGGTCGAGAAAGGAAATCGGCAGCCCCACATCGGTGATGGCCTGCTTCAGCCGCTCTTCGCGGTTGCCCATGCGATGGATGCGCAGGGGCTCCGAAAGCGCGGTGCGCACCGACTGGCGCGGGTGCAGCGATCCGTAGGGGTCCTGGAACACCATCTGCATGGTCCGGCAACGCTTGGCCACGTTCATGTCCCGAACGCTCTGCCCGCCGACCAGAATGTCGCCGGTCCATTGCCGCAACAGCAACGACATGCAGCGCAGAATGGTCGACTTGCCCGATCCGCTTTCGCCCACCAGCCCGAAGCTTTCGCCGGGCTCCACGGTGAAGCTGATGTCGTCGAGGATGCGGACGGCGCGCGCGCCCTCGCCGAGGGAGATCGACAGGTTTCTGATTTCGACGCGCTTCATGCCCGAGGTCCCTGGCCTGTCGCGGCGATGGGTTCGGCCCATTCCGGCCGGCGGTGCAGCACTTCGAGGCGTCGGTGCTCGCCGATACGCGGCTGGGCGGCGATCAGACCCTTGGTATAGGGATGCTCGGCCTTGTCGAAGCAGCCGGCCACCAGTTCCTCGACCACCTGCCCGGCATAGAGGATCAACACCCGGTCGCAGAAATTGCGCACGAGGTTGAGGTCATGGCTGATCATGATCAGGCCGATGCCCCGGGTCTTCACCATGTCGTCGAGGATGCTCAGCACCTGAAGGCGCACCGTGACGTCGAGCGCCGAGGTCGGCTCGTCGGCGATCACCAGCGCCGGGTCGGTCAGAAGCATCATGGCGATCATGGCGCGCTGGCCCATGCCGCCGGAAACTTCGTGCGGATAGAGGTTCCAGACCCGCTCCGGATCGCGAAACTGGACGGCCTCGAACATGGCGAGGGTCTTTTCGCGCGCTTCGCCCTTGGAGCAGCGGAAGTGGACGCGATAGGCCTCGGCCACCTGTTCGCCGACCCGCAGCACTGGATTGAGCGAGAACTTCGGATCCTGCAGGATCATCGAGATGCGCCGGCCGCGAATGCGCAGCATGTCCTTTTCGCTGGCGCGGGCCAGATCCATGCCCTCGAACTGCATCCGGTTTGCGGTGATCTCGGCGGTCGGCAGCAGCTTGAGGATGCCGCGCCCGATCGTCGACTTGCCCGAGCCGGACTCGCCGACGATGCCGAGACGCTCGCGGCCGAGCGTAAAGGAGACGTTGCGCACCGCGGGAACGAGGCCCTGCTCGCTGCGATAGGCGATGGTGAGGTTGCGAACGTCGAGGATCGGATCGGCGACGGATTCGCTGGCAGATGCTTGCACGATCACCTCCGGTTCTTCTGCTTGGGATCGAGCGCGTCGCGCAGCCCGTCGCCGAGGAGGTTGAAGGCCAGGCTGACCGACAGGATGGCAAGGCCCGGGAAGGTCACCAGCCACCAGCTGTCCAGCATGTAGCGCCGGCCCGTCGAGATCATCGCCCCCCATTCCGGCAACGGCGGCTGCGCACCGAGGCCCAGAAAGCCGAGGGCGGCCGCGGTGAGGATCACCGTCGCCATGTTGAGCGTGAGGCGGATGAGGACGGACGGCAGGCACATCGGCACGATCGATTTCCAGATGATGCGGGCCGTAGAGGCGCCCTGCAGCCGGGCCGCGGACAGATAGTCCTCCTTGCGGATCGTCATCGCCTCGGCCCGTGCCAGACGGGCGATCGGCGGCCAGGCGGTCAGCGCGATGGCGATGATCGCATTGTTGAGGCTCGGGCCGAGCGCGGCGACGAAGGCCAGCGACAGGATCAGGCTCGGGAAGGACAGGAAGATGTCGGTGATCCGCATCATCACCTTGTCGTAGAAGCCGCCGATATAGCCGGCGGTCGCGCCGACCGCGAGCCCGATCGGGCCGACGATGACCGCCACCAGCGAGATGATCGACAGGGTGATGCGCGCGCCCCAGACCAGCCTGCTGTAGATGTCGCGCCCGAGTTCGTCTGTGCCGAAGAAATGGCCGTTGCCCGGAGGCGCCAGCGTGTTGGTCAGGTCCTGGGCATAGGGATCGTGAGTGGCGAGCAGCGGCGCCAGGATCGCCACGATCAGCAGGATCGCCACCACGATCAGCCCGAAGGCCGATGTCGGCCCGCGCAGCAGGAACCGCAGGATGGCGGCAAGCCCGCGCAACGGCGCCAGAAGGGCCATGCGCCTCGATCTTTCGCGAGGTCGTTCCATGCTGGCTGACATCTCGAGGTCGGTACTCATCAGCGTGTCCTCGGGTCGAAGACGCGGTAGAGCATGTCGGCGATCAGGTTGAGGGTGATGAACATCACGCCGACCAGCAAGACGCAGGTCATGACGGCGTTCATGTCGCCGATCAGGAGGTTGGAGGTGAGGTATTGGCCGAAACCCGGCCAGGAAAACACCGTCTCGATCAGCACCGCGCCCTCGAGCAGCGCTCCGTAGGTCAGCGCGATGATTGTGACGAGCTGGACGCGGATGTTGACGAAGGCATGGCGCCAGATGGTCTGGCGCACCGAAAGCCCCTTCACCCGCGCCGTGGTGACGTATTCCTGGTTGATCTGATCCAGCATGAAGCTGCGCGTCATGCGGGTGAGATAGGCCGAGGAGGAATAGCCGAGGATGGAGGCCGGCAGCACCAGATGCTGGATCGCACTCCAGAAGACGTCCCATTCGCCGGCGAGCGCGCTGTCGATCAACATGAAATTGGTGCGCGGCGGCACCAGGCCGATGAAGTAGTCGTCGATCCGGCCGCCGCCCGCGGCCCATCCGAGCCAGGCGTAGAAGACCACGAGCCCGATCATGCCGGTCCAGAAGATCGGCATCGAATGGCCGAGCAGGCTGAAGACGCGGATCACGTGGTCGGTGAGCTTGTCCTTGCGCACCGCCGCCAGCACGCCGAGCGGCACGCCGAGGCCGGCGCCTATCAGGATGGCGAAGGTGGCCAATTCGAGCGTCGCCGGCATGACGCGGGCGATATCGGCGATGACCGGCTGGCCCGTACGGATCGACACGCCGAAATTGCCGGTCAGCACGTCGCGCACGTAGAGGAAGAATTGCTCGATCAGCGGCCGGTCGAGGCCGAGCTGGTGATACACCTGCATGTAGGTGTCGTGTGTCGCCTCTTCGCCGACGATGTGCCGCACCGGATCGGCGGGCATCATGCGCCCGATCACGAAGGTGAGCACCAGAAGGCCGAACAGCGTGACGGCGATCGTGGCGGCCTGGCCGAGCCCGGCCCTCATCCGTTCGAAGGAAATGGACCGCGCCTTGCCGCCTTCCGAAACTCTGGATGGGTGCAGCGAGAGTTGGGCCATGGTTCCTCTCAGGATCGCTGGCGCGTGAGTGACGCTTGGTCGGCCTGCCGGGCTCGGCCGCCAAGTCCGTGAGACGGAAGTCGGGCGGCACCAGTCATGGCGCCGCCCGGCTCCGGGAGGAGGTCAGCGGTTCTTGCTGACCTTGGAGAGGTCGGTCGACCAGGACGGATTGATCACCAGTCCCTCGACGTCGTCGCGGTAGGCGGTGGTGGCGATCACCTCGGAGAACGGAATGATCGAGGGAACCAGGTCCTCCAGCCGGTTCTGGATATCGACATAGTCCTGCTTGCGCGCGGCCTCGTCGGTTTCGGCCGCCGCGTCGTCGATCATCTGGTTGAGCTTCTCGTCGAAGAAACTCGTGCGCCAGCCCTGGAAGTTGGTCAGCTTGGCCTCGTCGGCATTGTCGGGATTATAGACCAGCGCGCGCAGGTTGGAATCCGGATCCGGAAGCTGGCCGCCGCCGCCGCGACCGACGATCATCTCGAATTCGCGCGCCCGCATGGCGCCGTAGATCTGATCGCCGTTGCCGGTGACGAGCTCGGCATGAATGCCGGCCTGGGCCATGGACCCTTGAATGGCCGTCGCCAGGCTGAGGAACGGCTCGTCCGAAAGGGCCCGCAGGGTCACGTCCATGCCGTCGGGATAGCCGGCCTCGGCCAGCAACTCCTTGGCTTTGGCCGGATCGAGCTCGTAGCCCGGAGGCGGCAGTTCGCCGAGCACGCCGGAACTGAGCGAGCGTTGATGGAACTTGCCGTAGAACGGCAGGATCGCATCGTTCAGCCCCTTGTAGTCGATGACATAGCGCATCGCCTCGCGAACCTTCTGATCCTGGAAGCGCTCGTCGGCCAGCGACATGCCGAGATAGTAGAAGCCCGCCGACGGCGTCTCCTGCAGCGTGATGCCATCTTCGCTCTGCATCGCCTTGAGATCGGCGGGCGAGAGCTGGAAGGCGATGTCGATGTCGTGATGCTCCAGCTGCAGGCGTTGGCTCTGGGATTCGGGGATATGGCGCCAGATGATGCGGCGCATCGCCGGCTTGTCGCCCCAGTAGTTTTCGTTCGCGTTGAGCAGCACCAATTCGTTGGACCGCCACTGTCCCAGCGCGTAGGGGCCGGACCCGGCCGAATTGAGCGTCAGCCAGGACGCGCCCATGTCGCCGTCCTTCTCGTGGGCCATGGCTTCGACCTCGTCGATCACCGAACCGGGGCCGACGATGCCGAGGGTGGCAATGATCAGGCTCGGCGCCACCTCGCGCGGCAGTTCGACGACGACCGTGCTTTCATCCGGTGCGGTGAAGGCCGCGTCGGCGCCTTCGGCCGAGAAGCCATAGGTCTTGAGGAACGAGGCCTGCGCCAGATTGAGCTTCAGCAGCCGGCGGAACGACCACACCACGTCCTCGGCCCGAACCGGGTTGCCGGAGGCGAACTTGGCACCCTCGCGCAGCTTGAAGGTGATGGCCATCCCGTCTTCGGAAACGGTCCAGCTTTCCGCGAGGCCCGGATTGATCTTGGTGCGATCGACGGGGTCGAGCTGGATAAGTCCGTCGTAGACGTTGGCGAGAACCTGGACGGTTTCCTTGCCCGTGATCGCGGCCGGATCGAGCGTGATCAGGTTGGACATCGAAAAGCCGATGACGAGCTGGTCGTCGGGCGTATCGGCCCATGCCGGCTGTTGCGCGGCAAAGGTCAGCGCGAGCACCGAGACCGTGGTTGCAAGCGGAAGCCTCTTGATCGATCGGACGTTCACGATTTCCTCCCAGAGTTTAGCGAACGATTGAGCAATTCTGTCGTACAGCAATAGAAAGCTGTAATACAAAAAACGGACTTGTCAACCGCGTACCACGTTGGTGACCTCGATCCGCCGACACGCTGAGGGCCACGAAAGAGGTTTTGCGGACGATCGCGCAATCGAGCGCCGATGGTCGTAGGATGGACGAGGCAAACGGCCTCAAGGCGGTGGCCGGATGATCTCTGCGGCGCATCTGCATGCCGGCACCGCGCAGGAGGCGGCTGCAATCCTGCGTCATCTGGCCGAGGCCGAAGCCCACGTGCATGGGGTGCCGCTCGATCGGGTGCATTTCCACGAGATCGCCGACTGGGATTCGCTCATGGACATCGTAGCGGCCGGCAGCATCGCTGCCGCTCTGGCGCCTGTGAGTTGGAGCGTCTCGGACCTGCCGACCGGACGCGGGCTGGTCGAGACCAGTCATGGCCTGCTGCCCGTTCCGGCGCCGGCGACGAGCGAACTGCTGCGCGGTTTTCGCTGGCGCGACGACGGCATCGGCGGCGAGCGCGTTACGCCCACCGGTGGCGCCATCCTTGCTCACCTGGTCGACGGACCGGGGAAGGGCGTGCCGCGCGGCATGCTCGCGGCGACCGGCATCGGCGCCGGCACCCGCGACCTTGCCGGCCTCCCGAATATCGTACGCGCCATGATCTTTACCCAGGACGAGGCGGAGACGGCCGGGACGCCGGACGAAGTGGTCGTCCTGAGCTTCGACATCGACGACATGACTGGAGAGGAAATCGCCGTCGCCGCCGACCGGCTGCGGGCGGCTGAAGGCGTCGTCGATCTGAGCATTGGCAGCCGGCACCGCAAGAAGGGCCGCCCGGCCCATGACTTTCGCCTTTTGGTCGATCCCCGCTTTCGAGACCCGCACCGGAGTGCCCGAGGCGATCCTGTGCGACGGCAAAAGCGCGGCGCAGATCGATGCGATCCTGGCGGCGGCCGGCGACCGCCCGTTGCTGCTGACGCGCCTTTCCGATCGCAAGCTCTCCGAATTGTCCGCTGTCGCGCGGCGCGCGCTCGACTACGATCCGCTGTCGCGAACGGCCTTTCACGGGGCGGCCGCTACATCCAGGCGCCGAGGAGCCGGCATCGTATGCGCCGGCACCTCGGACCTGCCGGTGGCGCGCGAGGCGGCGCGCATGCTGACCTTTTCCGGCTTCGAGGCGCCGATCATCGCCGATGTCGGCGTCGCCGGGCTGTGGCGGCTGATGAACCGGCTGGACGAAATCCGCTCGTTTTCGGTCGTCATCGCCGTCGCCGGAATGGAGGGGGCGCTGTTCAGCGTTCTGGCCGGGCTGATCGCCGCGCCGGTCATCGCGGTTCCGACCTCCGTCGGCTATGGCGTCGCATCGGGCGGCCGGGCAGCGCTTTCCAGCGCGTTGGCCTCCTGCGCCTCGGGGCTGGTAGCCGTCAACATCGACAACGGCTTCGGCGGTGCCTGCGCCGCCATCCGAATGCTGCGGCAAACCTGGGAGAAAGCGGCGCCGAAGACTTCGTCATGACGCCCCTGCACGGCGTGGCATGCGTCTCGGTACCGGAAGGAGGACCCCCTCGTGAAGATCGTTATTGCTCCGGACTCGTTTAAGGAAAGCCTTTCGGCCGCCGACGTCGCGAAAGCGATCGAGGCCGGTTTCCGCGAGGTCTTTCCTGATGCGGACTATGTCCGGATCCCCGTCGCCGACGGTGGCGAGGGCACGGTGGAGGCGATGGTGGCGACGACCGGCGGGGCGATCATGCGCCAAAGCGTCACCGGCCCGCTCGGCGAACCGGTCGAGGCGTTCTACGGCCTCAGCGGCGACGGTACGATGGCGGTGATCGAGATGGCGGCGGCGAGCGGCCTGATGCAGGTCGAGCCCGGCCGCCGCGATCCGCTCACCACCACCACCTACGGCGTGGGCGAGTTGATCCGGGCGGCGCTCGATCATGGCTCCCGCCGCTTCATCATCGGCATCGGCGGCAGCGCCACCAACGACGGCGGCGCGGGCATGGTGCAGGCTTTGGGCGGGCGCCTTCTCGACGGCGATGGCCAGGACCTCGGTTTTGGCGGCGGCGCGCTCGGGGCGCTCGCTCGCATCGACGTGACGGGTATGGATCCGCGGCTGGCCGACTGCCGGATCGAGGTCGCATGCGACGTCGACAATCCGTTGACCGGGCCAAAAGGCGCTTCGGCGATCTTCGGCCCGCAGAAGGGCGCCACGCCCGAGATGGTCGAGACGCTCGACGCCAACCTTTCCCATTATGCCGAACGGATTGCGGCCGATCTCGGCATCGACGTGGCCGAACAAACCGGCGCGGGTGCCGCGGGCGGGCTGGGCGCGGCCATGCTGGCTTTTCTGAAGGCCGAATTGCGGCCAGGCATCGATATCGTTACCGAGGCCGTCGGATTGGACGCGGCGGTGGGCGACGCCGATCTGGTGATCACCGGCGAGGGCCGGATCGACGCGCAGACGGCGCATGGCAAGACGCCCATCGGCGTCGCCCGGGTCGCGCGGCGGCATGGCAAGCCGGTCATCGGCATCGCGGGATCGCTTTCTGCCGACGCAGGCGCCGTGCACGCGCACGGCATCGACGCCGTGTTCAGCGCGATCGACCGTATTACGGCGATCGATGAAGCGATGGCGGAAGCCGCGACAAACGTGCAGTCGCGCGCGCGCAATGTCGCTGCGACGCTGAGGCTCGGAGCCATGATCGCCGACCGCGCGGCGGCTGACACCAGAGGCGGCAGATGAACGTTGCCGAGGAACGGCGACCGGCGGCACTCCTAAGCGGACCGGCGGTCGCGGTGGTCGCCGACGATTTGACCGGCGCCACGGATAGCGGCTTACAGTTCGCGAATCTGGGACTTCCGACCACGGTCTGCCTCGACGAATTTCCTGCTGCCGCAGACGGTGCCGCGGTGGTCGTCGTGGATACCGAGACCCGTGCGCTGGAGCCCGCCGCGGTGCGCCCTGCGCTCGCCGCGGTAAGCCGGCAAATTCTGCAGGCTGCCCCGCGCCACGTCTACAAAAAGATCGATTCCACCATGCGCGGCCATGTCGGCGTCGAACTCGATAGCGTGGCGGCGGCAATGGGCGCCGGGATCGTCATCCTGACGCCGGCCTTTCCGGCCATGGGGCGCACCGTCGAGGACGGGCGTCTGTTCATCGAGGGCCTGCCTGTGGGGCGCACCGCCATCGCCCGGGATCCGGGCTGGCCGGTCCGCGACTCGCGCCTTGCGTCTTTGCTGGCGCCTCACATGCCGGACGCTGCCGTCGTCGCCGTTTCGCGAGAGGCGCTGGACGAGCCGGCACGGCTGCACGCACGTTTGCAAGAAGCCTCTCACGGCAAGGCGCGGGTCTGCGCGGTCTTTGATGCATCGAACGACGACGATCTCGCCCGCATTGCCGGTTTCGGTACGACCCTGGCACAGGAGAACGATACGCGTGTGCTGTGGGCCGGTTCGGCCGGACTTGCCGCCCATCTCCCAATAGTTTGGGGGCTCGCCATAAAGTCTGCCGGCGCGCCTCACCTGCCGGCGACCGAGCGCCCGCCGCTGCTCGTCGTTGGCAGCGTCAACCCGACGTCGATCGACCAGTTGGCGAGGGTGACGCACGACCTGCGCCTGCAAGCCGTTGTGCTGTCGCCCGACCGGGTGCTCGGTCCGCCGGACGAGTGCGACCACGAACTGGTGCGCGCCGTTGCGATGCATCGGGACCAAAGTGTGGCCGGATGCCGGGCACTGGTTCTGACCACCGCCCATGACGAAAGCGACGTGGCCCGCATCGTCGCATTGGCCGAGCGCCAGAACCTGACACGTCGCCAAGCCGGACGCCGCATCGCCGAGAGCCTCGCCGCCGTCACCCGAAAGCTGTTGGAAGGCAGCATAGTCGACCGGCTGGCCGCAACCGGCGGCGACACCGCTCGCGCCATCCTCGACGCTGCCGGAATTCGCGCGCTGCGCGTCGAAGGCGCTGTCGCGCCGGGCATGCCCCTGGTCACCACGCAAGATGGCGGGCGGCGATCCATCATGACGAAGGCGGGTGGCTTCGGCTCACCCGACGCGCTCGTCAAAGCCATGACTTTTCTCGCAGACGGGAGACTTTCATGAAACCCTTCATCGGCATCACGATGGGCGACGTTTGCGGTATCGGGCCGGAGATCGTCGCCAAGAGCCTCGCAGCCTCCGAGATCTACGAACTGTGCCGTCCGATCGTCGTCGGTGACGTTAGCGCTCTGGAGCGCGGCCGGGGCGTGGCCGGCGCCGATTTCGCCGTCACCCGCCTCGATCCCGACCGACTGGCCGCTGCCAATCCCACTCAGCAGCATGCCTATTGCGTCGATCCGGAGCTCGACGTCGGCGACCTGCCCTACGGCCACGTCCATCCCGCCGCCGGCCACGCCGCCTTCGATTCGCCTTGATGGCCGAGCGCTTTCCTGACGTGCCGCTGTCGATGGCGCATATGGGCTTTTTCTGGTCGGTCGATCGGGCCATCGCCTTTGCGCGCCAGTACCCGAATCTCTATCTTGAGACCTCGCGGGCGCCGATCTTCGAAATTCAGACGGCGATTCTCGAACTGGGTGCGGACAAGGTCATTTGGGGGACCGACTCCCCGTTTGTCGACTATGAGTTCGAATTCCAGAAGATGGAGCGTGCCACCGACGATTCCGAAGGTTACCGGAAGATCGTCGGCGGCAATATTGCACGCATTCTCAAGCTCTAAATCCGGTTCGGGAGAACACAGGAACGATGGCGCAGCGCTCGAGAGCCGGCAATGGTGGCGACAAGGCCGAACGTCGACTTGACCTTGCCGCACGCACTGCGTGGCTATCCTATGCCAAAAACCGCACCCAGGATCAGATCGCGGTGGAACTTCAGGTTTCCCGACAGGTCGTCCAGCGGCTCATGGCACTGGCCCACAGCGCCGGACTGATCGAGTTTCGCCTCAATCATCCGCTCACCGACTGCATCGAGCTGGCCGAACGGCTGAAGGAACGGTTCGGCATCCGCTATTGCGAAGTCGCGTTGAGCGAGAGCGAGTCGACGGAAGACCTTCTGTCCGTCGGCACGCTCGGCGCACGCCATCTCGAGACGGCCCTGCAGTCCGGGGAACCGATGATCATCGGGCTCGGCAATGGCAAGACGATGCGCGAGGTTTCGCGCCAGCTCAGCCGGATGGACCGGTCGGATTGCTGTTGCGTGTCGCTGATGGGCAATCTGACCCGCACCGGCAAAGCCAGCAGCCACGACGTCGTCACCTGGATCGCCGACAGGCTCGAAGCCGACAGCTATCCGCGACCGATGCCGGTCGTGACCGAGACGGTTGCCGAACGCGATATTCTGCAGGCCCAGCCGGGCTACGCCAAAATTCTGGAGCTTGTCGAAAACGCCGACCTTCTTCTCATGGGCATTGGCTATTGGGGGCCGAATGCCTCCCTCCTGCGCGATGGCTTCATCGATGAGGCTGAGTCCCGGCAGGCCATGGAAGCCGGCGCCGTGGGTGAATTCCTCGGCTTCGCCATCAACGCCCAGGGTGAGATCGTCGACGCCGATTATCACGATCGGCTGACGTCGTACTAGCCGACGCCGGAACAGGACCGGCCGGTGGTGATCGTCGCCTCCGGAGTCCTGCGGGTCGAGGCGGTCAAATCCGCCATGGCCGGACGTCTGGCAAACGGCCTGATCACCGACGAGAACACGGCTCGGCTCCTGCTCGCGGACAAGCGCAGCCCGATCTGGTGAGGCGTTACCGGATGCTGTGTCGCCTCTGCGGCGGGGTTCATGCGGCGCGGCTTCATGAACCGGCGAGGCGCGCTAGGCGCCGATCCCGAGCAGCGCGACATCAGGGGAACTCAGCCGCTCCCTGATATCGGCAAAGCGCGTCGAATATCCCGTGTCGCCGCCGAGATGGACGCTTACCCCTTGGATCTGGATGAAATAGCGTCCCCATAGCGTCTTGTCGCGGTCGAACAGACCTCGCGCCGAGGAATGCTGCGCCGGGGTAGAGCTGAGACGCGTGTCGCGACCGATCGTGACACCACCCCACCAGCCGAGCTCTTCGACGCCCTTTGCTCCGGTCGATTCCGCCAAGGATTTGGCCCCCAGCGGAACCGGAATCTTCGGACAGAAGCGATGAACTCCTATCGAAAGACCCGCCCGCCCCGAACCTCATCGGACAGCTCTTCGCCAAGCTCAAACCTTTGCCGCGAAAGGCCGCCGAAGGAACGACGAGTGCTCCAATTATTTCGTTAACCCGGGCGCAGACCCGAAGAGCCGAACGCGGCAGCCGCATGCACACCGCATCGCAAGTAACACCAACGGCGTGCTGCTTTTCGGATCGGCATCGGCCGGCGTCGCTTCAGACGAGACGCGCCGATACCGTTCCCACGCCTTCGACGAACCCGTGCATCGTCTCTCCGCGCTTCACCGCACCGACCCCTTCCGGCGTGCCGGTGAAGATGAGATCGCCCGGCGCCAGCCGCACCGATGCCGAGAGGTGGGCGATGGTCTCCGCGACGCTCCAGATCATGTGCGAGAGGTCGGAGGACTGGCGGACCTCGCCGTCGACCTTGAGCTCGATCCGGCCTGTCGCGGGATGGCCGATCGTGGCGGCCGGCACCAGGTCGCCAATGGGCGCCGACCAGTCGAACCCCTTCGACAGGTCCCAGGGCCGGCGCATCGACTTCGCCGTATCCTGCATGTCGCGGCGGGTCATGTCGATACCGACGCCATAGCCCCAGACGTGGGAGAGGGCGTCCTCGACTGTGATGTCCGCGCCGCCCGAGCCGATGGCAGCGACGAGTTCGATCTCGAAATGCAGGTTCTCGGTCTGCGGCGGGTAGGGCATGTCACGGCCGTCCGGCAGCAGCGCGTCGGCGGGCTTGGAAAAGAAGAAGGGCGGCTCGCGATCGGGGTCAGCGCCCATCTCGCGAGCGTGGGCGGCGTAGTTGCGCCCGACGCAGAAGATGCGCCGCACGGGAAAGAGACCGCCGCCGGAGACGGGAATGGCGACGAGGGGCGGCGGAGCAATGACGAATTCGTTCATCGGAGGGGCTTTCGAAAGACGAGAAAAGAGGAAAGCGGAGGAGAGGTCTGTTCGACCCTCAAATGCCGCGGATCATGCCGCCGTCCACCCTGACGCTCGATCCGGTGATGTAGGATGCGCGCTCGCTCGCCAGAAAGGCAACGGCATCTGCGAATTCTTCCACCTTACCATAGCGGCCGGCCGGAATTGTCGCGCGGGACGCCTCGGCAACCGCCTCGGGCGTCCGGCCGGTGCGCTTGGCGGCGGCTGCATCCAACTCGTCGACCCGGCTGGTGTGGATGCGTCCGGGAACGATGGTGTTGACCGTGATCCCGTCCTTGGCGACTTCGCCGGCGAGCGTTTTCGCCCATCCGACGATCGAGGCGCGAAGCGCATTCGACAGTCCGAGATTGGGGATCGGCTGCTGAACGCCGGAGGAGACGACGGCGAGGATGCGGCCGAAGCCGCGCGCCTTCATGCCGGGCAACAAGGCGGCGGCGATCGACAATGGCGCCGCGACCATCGTCGCGAAATGCCGCGACCACGTTTCGGCGCCGACCTCGGCGACAGGGCCGGGAGGAGGGCCGCCGCCATTGAGCACCAGGATGTCGACGCCCTGGTCCTTCAATTCGGCAATCAGCGCGTCGACGGAGGCCGGATCCGAAAGGTCGAGGATCACGCCTCGCGCGGTGGGGCCGAGAGCATTGACGGCGCCATCCAGAGAGGCCTTCGAGCGGCCGGTGAGGATCACTTCAGTCCCCTCGTTCGCCAATGCGGCCGCAATGCCGTGGCCGAGACCACGGCTGGCACCCAGGATGAGAGCTGTACGTCCTTTCAGACCAAGATCCATGGAGAATCGTTCCTTATCGCGTGTTCGAGAATTGACGTGCCGCCTTGAGGAAGGCGGGAAAGACCGGATGCGGCTTTCCGTCCGGCGCGCCGAGTTCGGGATGGCCTTGAAGGCCGAGAAAGAACGGGTGGTCCGGCCATTCCGCGGCATCGGCGATGCGGCCGCCATGACTGTCGGCGCAGACCACCAGGCCGGCGCGTTCAAGCCTCGGACGGAGGCCGGGCGACAGGCGGTAGCGGTGGTTGGAGCGGATCGTCATCGTCGCCGCAGGCATCAGGTCGGCGAGCCGCGTCCCGGTCCGAAGCCGGACCTCGACGTCTCCGGATCGGTGAACGGGCAGGGGCGGCATGTCCGCTTCATCCGCTTCGGCCATGGCGACAAAGCTTTTGTCGGGCGCATCGGGATCGGCTTCTGCGAGGGCGACGTCGATGAGCCCCGCGACCGCATTGGCAAAGGCGGTGGCCATCGTCTGCATGCCGAGGCAGAGGCCGAGAACCGGGACACGGCTGTGGATCGCGAATGTCGCGGCCACCAGTTGGCCGGGAACATTGGTCATGTCCGATCCGCCCGGAAGCACGATGCCGTCGGCCTCTTCGAGATCGGCCGGGCCGCCTTGGGCGAGGGCTATCGGATCGACGAAGCGGATGTCGACGGCAACGTCGGTGCATAAGGCGGCGTCGTTAAGCGAGACCAGCGCCGCCGGATAGACCCTGCAGTGGTCGTGCTCGCGGCCGACGAGCGCGATCCGCAGTCGCGGGCCCGGCAGAACCGCGTGGCTGTCGGCTGATGCCGTTTCGCCGTCGCAATCGATCTGGCGCCACGCGCCCCCCGCCCGATCTGCCGATTGGACGAAACTATCGACCTCCTGTCCAAAACGCGGGTGAACCGGAACGACGACCTCCGTCGTGCCCGCCGCCGTAACGATCTCCTCGATCGAAGCGGTCGCTTGGATGGCACCGGCAAGGATGCGCTCGGCGAAGAACAGCCCGCTCGGTCCGAGCCCGCCACCGGCAAAGACGTATTGGGCGGCATCGGCATCCCGTGCCAGATCGAAGGAGGCGCGGCTGTGCATGAAACGAGCGCCGAGACGCTCGGCGAGCCGGGCGGCCGCGACGCCGAACTGGGCAGGACTGTCGGTGGGGTCGACGACGAGGATGAGCGACATCGGAGATTCGGACGAAAGAAGCGGATCGGTACAAACCAAGAGTCAGAGATAGGCGACACCTGATCGGAATACCGCACTTTCATAGCGGTCCCATATTGATCGAAGTGTGTCAATCAATACAATACGGCTTCCATTCGAGCAAAGGCCGACTCCATGACTCAATCCCGTTTAGCCCCGCGCATGCGTTCCGTCGGCGTTTCGCCGACGGCCGAGATTTCCAACAAGGTGCGGGCAGCGCGGGCGGCGGGTATCCCGGTGACCAATCTGGGCGAGGGCGAACTCGACTTCGCAACGCCGGAGCCCATCGCCGAGGCGGGCATCCAAGCGATTCGCGCTGGCGAGACGAAATACACCGCCGTGTCCGGCACAGCGGACCTCAAGGCGGCCATCGCCGAAAAGTTCAGCCGCGAGAACGGGCTCTCCTACCAGGCGGACGAAATCATCGCCGGGACGGGCGCCAAGCAGCTTCTGTTCAACGCCTTTCTGGCAACGCTCGGGGAGGGAGACGAGGTCATCGTCCCGGCGCCCTACTGGGTCTCCTATCCCGACATGGTGAGGCTTGCCGGCGGCGTGCCGGTGATCGTCGCCACGCATCGCGCTGAGCGCTGGGTTCTGACGCCTGAAGCGCTCGAAGCGGCGATTACGCCCAAAACGCGGTGGGTGGTGCTGAACTCGCCCAACAATCCGACGGGCACGGTCTATTCGCCGGCCGAGATGAAGGCGCTGACGGATGTCCTGGAGCGCCACCCCCAGGTCATGGTGATGGCGGACGACATCTACGAGCATGTTCGTTACGGCGGCGCATTCGCCACGCCCGCCGCGGTCGCGCCCTCGCTTGGCGAGCGCACGCTGACCGTCAATGGACTGTCGAAGGGCTATTCGATGACCGGCTGGCGCATCGGCTATGCCGGCGGCCCGTCCTGGCTGATTTCGGCGATGGACGTGCTGCAGTCGCAAAGCACGTCCAACCCGTCGTCGATCAGTCAGGCGGCGGCGGTCGCCGCCCTGTCGGGAGGCCTGGGGTTCATGGAAGGCTGGCTCAAGACACTGAAGGCGCGCTGCGACATCGTCATGAGGATGATCGATGCCGTCGACGGGCTGGAGGCGGACGTGCCGGACGGCGCCTTCTACGTCTTTGCCGAATGCACGAGGCTTATCGGGCGCCGCACCCCCGGCGGGCATGTTTTGCAAAGCGATCTCGATGTCGCGAGCTTCCTTTTGGAAGAGGCACAGGTGGGGCTCGTGCACGGCTCGGCCTTCGGCATGCCGGGACATCTGCGGATCGCCTATGCGGTGGAGACCGAGACGCTAGAGGATGCCTGCCGGCGGATCGCGGCGGCCGTCGCCAAGCTGGAAGCTCGAAAGGCGGCCTGAGCCGCCTTCGCCGGACGACGACTGTCGAGGTTCGAAGCAAAAGGACCGGCGGAGCGATCCGCCGGCCTATTGGGGTTGTGGTTCAGGCGGCCAGGGCGAGCTTGGCGGCGGGCTCGCCCGCCAGCGTCTCCAGCACCTTGGCGATCTCGGCCTTCTCTTGGGCCGAGACGTTGCGCAGCGGCATGCGGAGATGGCCGCCATCGAAGCCGCGAAGGTTCATCGCCGCCTTGGTGGTCTGCGGCTGGCCGAAGGCGCGCGCCAGCGCCCGGAAGTCGTACCAGAGGCGATGGAGATCGCGGGCGGTCGCCGCATCGCCGCGCTCCAGCGCCCGATAGGAATCGAGGATCAACTCGGGCAGGGCGCAGCTGTTGGTCGAGGAGATGCCGTCGAAACCCGCCATCATCGGCCCGAGAAAGGCGAGGTCGGAGGCGCAGAAGAGCTTGAGCTTGCCCGACAGGCGGTTGGCGATCCGGTCGATGGCGGTGACGTTGAGATCGCCCTGTTTGACCGCGACGGCGCCCGGAATGTCGGACAGGCGCTCCAACAGCGCCGGCGACAGGGTGATGCCGATCCCCGGCGCGTTATAGACAAGAAATCCGGTCTTCGACTTGGGGGCGATTTCCTCGAAGAAGGCAACGATCTGGTCGTCGGTGACCTCCGAGACATAGGGCGCGGTGACCATGGGGATGCCGCCGATTTCACCGGCGAGCGTCGTCAACTCGCTGACGAGACGCGCATCCGACCCGGCGGTGCACAGCATGACCGGGACGCGGTCGCCGACGACCTCCATGACATGGCGGAAGAGATCGGCGCGTTCGTCGCCGGTCATCGCCGGGAATTCGCCATAGGTGCCGCCGATCAGAAGCCCGTCATAGCCGAGGCCGATCATGCGCTCGATGGTGCGTGCGATGCCGGCCTTGTCGATGGCGCCATCGGCGGCAAACGGCGTCACGGTGATGTTGAAGATGCCCTTCAAGCGGGCGCGGCTTTCCTCGATGTCTTTCATCGCTGGTCTTTCATGTCATGTTGAATGGCGGGCAGGGGTCAATCGACGACCTTCAATGCCCTGTCGATGGTGCCGAGAGCCCGGCAGCCGGTTTCGGTGACGACGATCGTCTCGCTGACGCCAACGGTGAACCGGCCATAGACGCGCAAGGCCGGTGGCAGATGGAAGGACATGCCCGGCTGAAGCTCGGTGGTGATGCCCTTGTTGAGGCCGAGGATCGCTCCCTCGCCCCAATCGGGAGCGAACGAGATGCCAACCGAATAGCCGAGCCGTTTTCGGAAGGCGTCGGTGTAGCCGGCTCTGTCGATCACCGCCTGGGCGGCGAGATGGGGGGCCTCGCAGGTCACGCCCGGCTTGATCGTGTCGAGCGCCACGAACAGGGCCTCCTGGCAGACCTTCATCATCTCGGTGGCCTCGGCCGGCGGCGTGCCGAGCCAGGCCGAGCGCATCAGCGCGGCATGATAGCGATCGTGGCAGGCCGCCATTTCGAGGAAGGCGGGATCGCCGGCTGCAAGGCGCCGCCGCTTCCAGGTGCCATGGGGCACGCCCGACCGTGGACCGGAGGAGACCAGCGGCTCCATGCCCATATATTCCGAGCCGGCAGCGATTGCTGTGCCCATCATGGCGGCGACGAGATCATTCTCGCTCGCGCCCACCATCACGGCCTGAAGGCCGGCGGCCATGCCGGCATCGACATAGGACGCGGCGCGCTCCAGCTTTTCGATTTCGGCCGGCGACTTGATCGCGCGCAGCTTCTCCACGACGCCCGCCGCGTCTCCGATCGCTCCGAGTGCCGACTGCAGCGCCTCGTAGACGGCAATAGGCAGAAACCAGCCCCGCTTGTCGATGGCGATGCGTTTGCCGTTCCAGCCCTTGTCGGCGATGACCTTCGTCAAGAAGGCGATCGGGTCTTCATGGTCCTGATAGACCGCGGCACCGGAAATGAAGGTGTTGGCGATGAAGTTGAAGACTTCGAGCTGGCGCACCACGAAAACCGTATCGCCGTCGACCGGCAGCACCAGGGCCTGAAAGGTGTAATAGCCGGGCGTCTGCTGGCCGGTGAGATAGAAGATGTTCTCGGGGCCGGTGACGATCATGACGTCGAGGCCGGCGGCGGCCAGCCCCTCGCGCGCCTTGGCGACGCGCGCGTCATATTCCGCTTTCGAAAAGGCCGATTCCGAGCCTTGGACGACGTTTGCCATTTCCATCACTCAATTCTCCCAAAGGGTGCGGGTGCGCCCGGCCTGAAAGGCGAGGCCGAGGCCCGGCTCGGCTGGTGCGGCGACCGTGCCGTGTTGGTAGGAAAGACCTTCGGCGGGGTCGGCCAGGATGCCGTCGGCGCCATAGAGCTCGGCGAATTGGGGCTTGAGCGCCGTGCTGGCGTGGAGCACGGCGGCGGTCGCCAACCCGCCTTCGTTCATCTGCCCGATCATGATGGGGACACCCTCTGCCTTCAGGGCGCGAGCGGCGCGCACTGTCGGAGCAATGCCGCCGAGCTTGACGAGCTTCAAATGCGCCATCAGCCGGTGGCCTCCCGTTGCCAGAGCCATCGCTGCGGCTTCGCTGTCGATGCCCTCGTCGAGCATGATCGGCACCGGGCTCGCTTCGGCCAGCCGTGCGAGTTCCGCGAGCCGGGTGGGCGCGACCGGCTGTTCGACATAGGAAAGATCGAACGGCGCCAGCATCTCCAGATGATGGAGCGCCGCCTCGAAGCCCCAGGCGCCGTTGGCATCGGCGGCTATCTTGACGTTCGCCGCAAAGCGCTGTCGCAAGAGGGTGATGCGGCGAAGATCGTCGGCTATATCGCCGGCGCCGATGCGCACTTTCAGATCGACGAAGCCGCGCGCCACATAGGCCCCGGCCTGGGCGAGAAAGGTCTCATCGTCGCTGATGAAGAGGGTCTGGTTGGTCGGGTATGCCACGGCCTCGCTGGAATCGAGCCCGAGGAGGCCGGCAAGCGGGAGGCCTCTTTGCTTGGCTGCCCGATCGTGGAGCGCCATGTCGATCAGCATCCGCACCGGGGCTTTGGCTCCCGCCAGAGCCGGCGGTGGGTCGGCCAGAAGTGCCAGCGGATCGGGCGAAAGATCCAGCGTTTGGAGCACCGATTGCGCTTCGGCAAGGACGGCATCGGGCGACAGGCCGTTCAGATAGGCGATGTTGATGCGGACCTCGCCGACGGCCTCGATCCCATCCCTGTCCCGCAGACGCAGATAAAGAGTGTCGAGGCCCGCGACGGGTCCGGACGAAGCCGTATGAAGCGTCAGCCCGCCGCCGTAGGACAGCATGGTCCGGTGGAGCGAGAGATGCATGGCGGCCGGCCTCACGCCCGCAGCATGGCGGCGGCAACGTCGCGATAGATGAGGCTGGAGGTTACCAACTCGTCGCGCGGCACGAACTCGTCGGCCTTGTGCGCGACCGCCAGCGAACCGGGACCGATTACCACACCTTCCGCACCCGTCGAGCGAAAGTGCACGAGATCGCAGCCGCCTTGGAAGCCGAACGGGCCCGGTTGACCAACCCCAAGGCTGCGGGCCACCGCGAGACTCGTCTGGACGATCGGGCGGTCGGCATCCGTTTCGGTGGCGCTGCCGGTTGTCGGCTTGTAGCCGATAATTTCGGCGCGCAGACCGAAGCGACGATGCGCGCGATCGAGCAGATCGGTGATCTCGGCCTTGACCGTCTCCTCGCTTTCGCCGGGCACCATGCGGCGGTCGAAAAGGATGTCGCAGGCGCCCGGCAGAACGTTGTCGGCATGGCCCCCGGAAATACGCGTCACGGTGAGGCTCGCCTCGCCTACCAGCGGGTGGACATGGGTTTTGACCCGGAGTTCGTGCTCTTCAAAGATCATCGACAGAAGCTCGCCGGCTCGCAGGATGGCGTTTTCGCCCAGATGCGGCGTGCCGGAATGGGCCGGAATGCCGTGAACACGCACCAAAGGGCGAAGGCTGCCCTTGTGGGCGCTGTAGATGGTGTTGGAGGTCGGCTCGCCGACCACGGCGAAATCGATCTTGGGGCGCTTTGCCGCAAAATGCTTGGCGCCCTCGCTGGCGATCTCCTCGTCGGCGACGAAAATGGCCAGAAGCGTGCCCGACCAACTGCTGCGGTCGGCCGCCAGCATGCGCACCGCCTCCAGCATGGCGGCAAGCGGGCCTTTGCAGTCGCAGGCGCCTCGGCCGAAGAGCCTGCCGTCGCGCTCGGTCAGCACGAACGGGTCGCTCGACCAGCCCTCGCCAGCCGGAACGGTGTCCATGTGGGTGTTGAAGGCAAAGACGGGGCCGGGACCATTCTCCAGGCGCGCCTCGACGTTGACGCGGCCTGGCTTGTAGGCATCGAAGGCGACGGAAAGGCCCATGTCTTCGAGCCGTTTTGCCACGAAGTTCGCGGCCTCGGCCTCGTTTCCGGGCGGGTTTTCGCTGCGGATGGCAACGAGGTCGGCAAGGTCGCGCACCAGGCGCTGGGCATCGGGTGAGGTCATGAAAGCGACTCGTTCAGGTGAGCCGGCAAGGGATGGCGCCTACCACCCCATGTCGAAAAGGATCAGTGCAGGATCTGGTCGAGGAAGCGGCGGGCGCGTTCGTTGACGGTGCCGCCGAAGAAATCCGCGCCCTTGGCGGTCTCGACGATCTCGCCGGATTTCATGAAGACGATGCGGTCGGCGGCACGGCGGGCAAAGCCCATCTCGTGGGTAACGACGACGCTGGTCATGCCTTCCGCCGACAGTTCGGTCATGACGTCCAGCACCTCGCGGATCATCTCCGGATCGAGGGCCGACGTCGGTTCGTCGTAAAGCATCAGGGTCGGCTTCATCGCCAGCGCCCGGGCGATCGCCACGCGCTGCTGCTGCCCTCCGGACAGCTCGTCGGGATAGGCATCGGCCTTGTCCGGAATGTGCACCTTGTGCAGGAGGTCGACGGCGACGTCGTGAGCGTCCTTGCGCGACATGCCCAGAACCTTGACGGGAGCGAGCATGATGTTCTCTGCCGCCGTCAGGTGCTGGAACAGCTCGAAATTCTGAAAGACCATGCCGATCTCGCGGCGGATGCGATGGGCGTTCTTGAGATCGCGGGTGATGTCGCGCCCCTGAAAGAACACGTTGCCGTCGTCGGCGGGCTCCAGAAGATTGATGCAGCGAAGCAGCGTCGACTTTCCCGATCCGGAGGGACCGATCAGCACCACCGTCTCCTTGGAGTGGACGTCGAGCGAACAGCACTTGAGAATTCGGTTGTGGCCGAAGCTCTTGTCGATGCCGATGATTTCCAGGAGCGGCTGATCTTTGGCTTGAGGCGCGTGGGGCATGTCGAGATCGTGTGCAGGAGCGGGGGTATCCATGAGCGTGCCTCAGCGTGCGTCTGTGGCCGGAGCGAAACGCTCCACGGCGGGAGCGGGGCGGCGCGAGCGCCGGTTCTTCGGGTCGAGGGAGCGTTCCAGCCAGTTTTGCACGCCCATGAAGATCGTGGTCAGGATCAGGTAGTAGATGCCGGCCGCCGTCAGCGCCTCGAAATAGCGAAAATTGGCGCTGGCCGTCTGGTTGGCGACCAGCAGGAGCTCTTCGACGGCGACGACGGAAACGAGGGCGCTCGTCTTCAGCATGCCGATCATCTGGTTGCCGACCGGCGGCAGAATGATGCGCAACGCCTGGGGAAGAACGATGTGGCGCATCACGCCGGCCCGGGTCAGGCCGAGAGCGAGGCCCGCCGTGCGCTGGCCCTTCTTCACCGCCCCCAGGCCCGAGCGCAGAATTTCGGCCATATAGGCGCCTTCGTTGAGCGAGAGCGCGATCACTGCAGAGGTGAAGGCCGACAGCCGGATGCCGAAGCTCGGCAGCACGTTGTAGATAAAGATGATCTGGAAGAGCACCGGCGTGCCGCGGAACAGCCAGAGATAGATGAGGGCCAGGACACTCAGAATCTTGAGCTTGGCCTCCTGAAGCAGCGCGATGACGAGACCGGCCAGAATGCCGAAAAACAGCGATGTCACGGTGATGAGAAGCGTCATCATCGCGGCACGGAAAAAGACCGGCGACAGCAGGTAGTCGATAACGAGCTGGAGCGACATCGCTGGGTCTTCCTCGTCGTTGGGACGGCAGTGCCGCCAGGGTCGGCGCGAACGGAGATGTTCGCACCGACAGGAGCGTATGTCGTCAGTTGAAGATCGACACCGAGGCGGGCAGCTTCCACTTCTCCAGCAGTTCGCCATAGGTGCCGTCGGCGACGACCTCCTTGATCGCCGCCGTCAGCGAATCCTGGAGCGCGGTATCGCCTTTGCGCGTGGCGATGCCGATCTGCGTGTTCGCTTCGAATTCGTCGCCGACACTTTCGAACGTATCCGGGAGCTCGGACAGGAGCTTAGCCACGCCGGGCGTGGAATCGAAGATCGCGTCGGCACGACCCTGGCGCAGCGTCAGGGTCGAATCCTGCGCGGTGGGCAGGGTCATCACCTCGACGCCGTCCTTGCCGGCCTCCTTGCAGCGCGCGTCGTCGGCGCGGGCTTGGCTTTCCTGAATCCCGCCCAGCGTCACGGCGACCGTCTTGCCACACAGGCTTTCGTCGCGTCCTGTGATGCCTTCCGGATTGCCGGCACGCACGACGACGCGGTTGCCGATCTTCATGTAGGGGACGAAGTCCACCTGCTCGGCACGCTTCTCGTTGATGTACATGGCCGAGTTGATGATATCGAGGCGCCCGCCCTGGAGAGCCGGAATGAGGCCTTTGAATTCCATGTTCATGGGGGCGAGCTCGGCATCGAGCTTCTTGGCGATGGCATCGATGAAATCGATGTCGAAGCCGGTCAACTCGCCGTCCTTCTGAAACTCGAAGGGCGCGAAGGTCGCTGCGACCCCGTAGGTCAAAGTGCCGTCCGTGACGAGGCCGGTGTCCGGCAGTTCGGCGGCTGAAGCTGCTTGTCCCAGCATGAGAGGCACGAAGAACGCGAGGGCCAGTCTTTTCAACATGCCAATCTCCTTCGAAGGCAAATTGCTCTTAATGACAAAATCAATACAATACAGCCAATGCCGCTGTGTCAATCGATGGCAGCGCTTTAGAGTGCCGAAATAATAGGCATTTCCCTGCAAATGGCTTGGTCATATGGACCAAAATGCCCCGATTGACCGGCCGAAAAGAGTATGCGAGGCAGGTTCGGCGTCAGTGCACGCTTCGATCCGCCTTCGATGTCGCGGTTTGATTTTGTATCGAATGGGTCATCCATACGAAGTGGATGAGCGGAGGAGTGATGATCGAGACACCGATCCAGCGACGACATCGCCTTGCCAACCAGATTCTCGACGTCGTCCGCAACGCGCAGTTCGAGCCGGGCCATCATTTGCGGGAGCAGGCGCTCAGCGACCTTCTGGAGGTCTCGCGCACGCCCGTGCGCGCCGCACTGAAGCTTCTCGCCGAGCGCGGCATCCTCGAAGCAAGGCGGAATCAGGGTTTTTTCCTCAAAGCGCATCCGAAGGACATCAGCCGGCTCGATGTCGAGATTCCCCCCACCAGCGATCAGGATCTCTATTCCCAGATCGTGCGCGATCGCTTGGCCGAACGGTTGCCGGCTTCCTTTATCCAGAGCGATGTGGCGCGGCGTTACGACGTCGACCGCGCCACGTTCCAGCGCACGCTGGCGCGCCTCGTCGATGACGGGCTGCTTCAGAAGAACGCCGGTCGCGGCTGGAGCTTCATGCCGACGCTTGATACCGGCCTGGGATTGCGCTCGAGCTACGAGTTTCGCCGCATTGTCGAGCCGTCCGCATTGACGCTGGCCAGCTTTCGTGTCGACGAAGCGGCCGCGGAGCGCGCGCGCCTGCAGCATCTCTATCTGATCTCCCATCCGGATCTCAGCGAAGTGGATCGCCGGCAGCTCTTCGACACCGACGCGCAATTCCACGAGATGCTGGCCGAGTTCTCAGGCAATCCCTTCTGCCTCCAGGCGATCCAGCAGCAGAACCGGATGCGGCGGCTGCTCGAATTCGGAAGCTACACCAATCGCCGGCGCGTCAAGGATTGGTGTCGCGAGCATTTGACGATCCTCGAGGCGGTGACGAAGGGCGAGACCGCGAAGGCTGCCGATCTCATGACGCGTCATCTCGACAATGCGCTCGCCGTTGCCCCGTCTCTCGCGGCGGTCAAAGCCAAAGACCCGGGCGACGAACATGCCGACCACAGAGGCGATCGGCCTTGAAATGCGGCCGGCCGCATCCACAAAGCGATGATCTGCGTCTCAATGACGTCGGCAATGGTATGTCCAGAATCTTGTCGAAAGGCTGAGGCGGCATAGTCGGGCTGAACCTGACCCTCAACACTATACTCGTGTTGGAATTGGCATGGTCCGAGTCATTCTTTGGCAGGGGACGTAATCGCGCTGGGCGATTCCGGTGCCCGCAAGACGCACGGGCCTTGGCTCTCCGCCCAATTGCCTGCCAGAATGGGCCTATCGCGCCTTTGCGAAGGGTAGAGGGACGGTATCTCCGGAAAAATATACAATAATGACAATGGTTTATGGCGAGCCGTGCCGGGTGAAGATGAAAACCATGTCTACGCCATAGCCCTCTCATGATGGTCATGTCTGGATGGGCGCACGGCTATTCTGGCACCGGAACAAAAATCCGATGCAAGACGGGGAGTAAACGGCCTGGCGGGTGTGCTGCGCGTCTGATTCTGACGGCGATTGATCAAACTCTCATCCGCGGATTGGCTGCCGCACGACCCTTTTCCCTCGTGGACTTTCCTGTGGCTTCAAATCGGGCATCGTAAGATACTGCCCCAGGCCTATATAGAGGATTGTTCGCGTCAATCAGGGCGTCATCCAGTGCGTCGGTCAGCTTTCCGTCCGACAGATCATGCCAGACCGCCAACAACAGCGCTTTGAACAGAGCCAAGCGCGGCGAAGCCCGCTCGCCCTTGGCCGAGGCGCAAATCGGAGCGAGATGACGGTCGATCTCGGTCCAATCGACCAGTTCGGCGATCTGGTCCAGAGAGCCGCCGCGCCAGCCCCGACCTATTCGAGCTGCAATTCTTCCTGCCCAATCCGCCGCCGCGCCTATGGTCCAATCTCCCACCCAGGAACAGCGTGGAATCATGGGCAGAACCGGCGCTCAAGCCCTTTCGCGCCCTGGTCTCCTAGAAAAAGAGCAGCGTCACCGTCGATGCGCCCCTCAGGTCCGCCGGTGAATCTTCTCACCGTGAATTTAGCGGTACCACCCTATAGACGCCGTTGACCGACGGAGACCTGTGCAGGGAGGCCTGATTTTGCAAGGATTTCTTAAAGATGGCGGGTCCGCCGGAAAAGGCGGCATCATCTGCGGGATTGTCGCCCTGGAACCGCCGTTCGGCCGTTTGCGGTCAGATTCCACCCCTGCTCATGCCGCCCTGGCTCGCAGGATGACGCTCGAGCGCCGCAGTCTCGCACATGCCGAGAAAGACCCCGAGCCCGCGCAAGGAGACGAAGAGCAGCGGGTTTCCCGCAGGAGAAAACTTGTCGATAATGAGTTCAGAATATATCGAACTTTTTCCTGAAAGTCCGATATTGGGATTTTGGATTGTGGCTAGACGATCGGCCACGAGGGGACGCCAGGGCCGGCGGGGTGTGGAGGAGGCACCCTAAGTGGCCGAACCCATCCCCGGAGAAAGGCTCAGGGGATGATGGATCTCGATCGGACGGTGCCCCACCTGTGGACCGCCCGCTATGTGTCGATCTTAGGCAGCACCTTCATGGTCTATGTCGGATTCCAGATGCTGGTGCCGACATTGACGACCTATGTCCGGCAGATCGGCGGCTCGAATCTGAGCGCCAGTCTGGCCTATAGTGCCGCCGCCGTCGCGGCGCTCGCCGCGCGTGCCGTGGTAGGAACGACGATGGATCGCATCGGCCGCAAACCGATTCTGTGGAGCGGCGCCGCCGTCCTGATGATCGCCAATCTCTTGCTCTATCTGGTCGACCACGTCGGGACCATCTGCGTCATCCGGTTCTGTCAGGGCCTCGGCTGGGGCATGGTGTCCACTGCCTTCGCGACCGTCGTCTCCGACTTGGTCCCAAGCCGGCGCCTTGGCGAGGGCATCGGCTATTTCGCGCTGTCGATCGCTCTTGCGACGTCCCTATCGGTCATCGTCGGCATCTGGTTGATGGACCTGGCAGGGTTCGTGGTCATGCTCGGCTTTTCGACGGTCTTCTTTGCCGTGGCATTGGCCCTGGTCGGGCACATGCAGGCCGTTCCGTTTCATCGCCACGAACGCTCCGCCGGCAAGCTGCACTTCTGGTCGGACCTGTTCGAAGCGAGAGCCATGCTGCCCGCCTTCTTATGCTTTCTGCATTCGATCGCGTTCAGCGGCATCATGACCTTCATCATGGTGTTCGGGGCCGAAAGCGGAATCCGCAACGTCTTCGTCTACTTCATCGGCCACGTCCTGATGGTGATGGCGAGTCGCCCCGTCGTCGGGCGGCTTTACGACCGTCTGGGGCCGCCGGTGGTCATCATTCCAGGCGTCCTGTCGATGATCGCCGGCCTCATCCTGCTGTCCTATTCGCATGGCATCGGGCTGCTGATAGCCGCCTCGTTGTTCTATGGCCTCGGATACGGCATGGTTCAGCCCTCGCTGCAAGCATGGGCCATCGCCCGTTCGCCGCTTCACCGCAAGGGCGCAGCGAACGGAACATTCCTGTCGGCCATCGATCTGGGCTATGCGATCGGCGCCATCGTGACGGGTGCGGTCGCATCGGCGACCGACTTCGCGATGATGTACCGTCTATCGTCTCTGCTGCTCGTCTTGTTCCTGCTGATCTATGGACCCATGGTGATGCGGCAACGGCGCGCTGAAGAACGACCTGGACGGCTGTTTCTTGCCGGTCGACACCGATCGTGACAGAGGCGCTCCGGAAAACCTCACCTCGGAGTTCATCATCAGTTGTAAGCTTGTCGTTTGGCGCAGTATGCGCGGACCACGACTTCGCGTGTCTGCCTTTCGCTGGTCACCCGTGAAGAATTGGGAAGCCCTTGAAAAGGCTTCCGGATCATGGTTGGCGAAGAATTCCCTTTTGCAGGATTGGGCGGTTTTGGGGCTGATAAACTTGCAAATTGCGCTGGCTTGGTTGGCGTGATTCACTGGTTCCCGGATCGATGATCGGGGGACTTTTCGATGCGTCCGAAGGAGCGGCGGGACAGCGGGCAGAGCGATCTGTTCCGGGCTCGGCTTGATCAGATCGTCGACCCGCACCACGCGCTGGTCCGGCTCGGGCGGGCGATCGACTGGCGCTTT
>NZ_JAZHFT010000020.1:0-88763 GCF_036541425.1 Consotaella aegiceratis | reverse complement strand
GCGCGACAGACCGCCCTCCAGCACCGCCGAAACCACCCGAGCTCGCAAATCCATCGAATAGGGTCGCGCCATCCGTGCTGGCCTCCAACTCCAGCCCGTATGGTGAATCACATTTCCAGCCCCCAGGGAATCCCAGCCCGATTCCGCCTATAGCCATCCCGCTCTAGTTCAATCGGCGCGGCGTGTCATCTCCGAGCGCGCCAGCTCAGAAATCGATTCAAGGGCATCACAGCCCAATTCACCAATTCGACCATAATGGTTGAAGCCGTTGATGGATTTTCGTCAACCACCAACGGGGCTTAGTCGACCCAGCCCTTCAGTTCCCGGCGCACCATTGCCTCGATCACGTCCATGCCGCCGTCGGAATCATTGAGACAGGGGATATGGGAGAAATGCTCGCCACCGTTGTGATGGAAGATCTCAGCGTTCTGGCCGGCGATTTCTTCCAGGGTCTCCAGGCAGTCCGACACGAAGCCCGGGTTGAAGACCGCGAGGCGCTTGACGCCCTCCTTCGCCAGGGCCTCGACCGTCTTGTCGGTATAGGGTTGCAGCCATTCCTCCGGCCCGAAGCGGGACTGGAAGGTGGTGAGCAGTCGGCCCTCGGGCCAGCCCAGGCGCTCGTTCAACAGGCGCGAGGTCTTCTGACAATGGCAGTGATAGGGATCGCCCTTGCGAAAATAGCTCTGCGGGATGCCGTGATAGGAGGCGATCACCTTTTCCGGCTCGAAGTCGAGGTTCGCCAGATGCGTCTCGATCGAACGCGCTAGGGCATCGATATAGACCGGTTCGTCATGATAGGGCGGCACGGTGCGCGCGGCCGGCATCCAGCGCTTCGACATCAGATGGGCGAAGAACACGTCGTTGACGGTCGCCGTGGTCGAGGCCGAGTATTGCGGATAGAGAGGAAAGCACAGGATGCGGTCGCAGCCTCGAGCGATGAGCGCGTCGACGCGCTCGCTGACCGGCGGCTTGCCGTAGCGCATGGCCCAGTCGACCGCGATCTCGGCATGGCCGGCCAGCCGCTCGGCCAGCTTTTCGCCCTGCGATCGGGTGAAGGTACGAAGCGGCGACTCGTTGCGCTCCTTGTTCCAGATCAGATCGTAGGCCGCGCCGGACTTCTTCGGCCGGGTGTTGAGCACGATGCCATGCAGGATCGGATACCAGACGGCGCGCGGCCACTCGATGACCCGGCGGTCGGACAGGAATTCGCGCAGATAGCGGCGCATCGGGGCATAGTCGGTGCCGTCCGGCGTGCCGAGATTGACCAGGAGGACGCCCACCTTCGGCTGTTGCACGGCCGGATGGCCTTGCGGCAAGGGGCCGATTGCGCGTTCGGCCACCGTCTTGGTCTGTGCAGTCATATCGAATCCCTGGAATCGTCGTCCACCGGCACTGCGCCGGGCGCCGCGTGGTTCTTTGCCGCTCGCCGGGCCTCACAAGACCGGTCATAGCTGCGGCTCGGTACCATCCGAGCCTACCCATCGGCGGGTGCGCCGCGACCGTCAGGCAGTTTCAGGCCGCGGCGCCGCCGCTACCGCCGACCACCGTGACGGATCATATCCTAACCAGGCCGAATGAAGCGCCGGTCGAGGCTGCGCAACTCATTCGATCACCCCGCTGATTACAGTTCGCGGCGATCTGCTCTCCTGTAGAAGGACGCGTATAATCGATCCTGACTTGGCCGGGGCCGATGATGCGATAGGTTCCCTCCGCCAGCAGTGCACCGGTTCTATCCTCCACGGAGGTAAAGCGTCCGCCGCCGAAGTTTGCGGTATAGGCCACGGCGCCGCCGGTGGCGGCCCAGCGGCCCTCCACGCCTTGCGGGCGAGGCGCGATGGTGGCGTCGATGACCCGCGGCTGGGACATCTGGCACCCGGCGATCAGGACGCCAAGAGGGAGAACGAGGGCGAGGGGAAGAAGACGCATGGCGGAACTCCGGTGGGACCAGTCGAATCTATAGCGCTTTTTATCTGTGTGCTGAACCTCGCATGTCACGGGCGCATGATGTCTCACACCCGTCGGTCGAGCGCCGGAACCACCGAATGAATCGAGCCGATGCTCTCGATCGACCGGATGCGGCAGTCGCTGGTGAAGGTGAACCACCACATCGTGGTGCCGGTGACCAGCGAGCCGTCGCGCTCGTCCCGTTTGGTCCAGTCACAGCGGCTGGCGGCCTCGTCCTGCTCGATGATGCTGCCGCGCAATTCGTAGGAAATATAATTCGCCCTGCGAAGTAATTCGTCCAAAAACGACTTGGCTTCCTCTTCACCGCTAAATCGGTACTCGCCCTCCATCCGAGCGAACCACGGGGCATCGATTAGGCTGGCATTACTACGACTTGTGAACACGGCGCCCGGGGCGAAATGCCGCGAAAGCGACATCCCCTTGCCTGCCAGGACGGCATCCAGAACTTCCTTTAAGATAGCTCGTTTCTTTGCAGTCTCGTCTTCTATGATCTCGCTCATCCTGACCTCGTCGCGAGCCGCGTTTGCGACCCTGGATCAATTCTAGGGGACAACGGCCTGTCGCCAACAGCGAATTGCGCGATTCTTAGTCAGGATGAGCGTCATGCACAGTTTTCGTCAGCGAACAAGGATATTCTTGAACTGCCAAGGATCTTTCTGGTCCAAATCTTCCGGGAAAAGTCCCGGCCGATCCTGGAGCGGCGTCCAATCGGTGAAGTAGCCCTTCACCGGTCCGAGGTAGGGGAGCTGGACCTCGAGGCAGCGCTTGTAGTCGATCTCGTCGGCCTCGACGATGCCGGCTTCCGGGTTCTCCAGCGCCCAGACCATGCCGGCGAGCACCGCCGAGGTGACCTGCAGACCGGTGGCGTTCTGATAGGGCGCGATCCGCTGAGTCTCCTCCAGCGACAGCTGCGAGCCATACCAGTAGGCGTTCTTGTCGTGGCCGTAGAGCAGCACGCCGAGCTCGTCGATGCCGCCGGTCAGTTCGTTCTCGTCCAGAACGTGATGCTCGGCCTGGATCTTGCCGGCCGCGCCGAACAGCTCGTGCAGCGACAGCACTGCGTCGTTGCAGGGATGGTAGGCGTAGTGGCAGGTCGGCCGGTAGGTAACCTCGTCATCCTTGTTCGTCACGGTGAAGAAGTCGGCGATCGAAATCGACTCGTTGTGGGTGACGAGGAATCCGTATTGGGCACCCGGCGTCGGGCACCATGTGCGCACGCGGGTGTTGGCGCCCGGCTGCTCGAGATAGATCGCCGCCTGGCAGCCCTTCTTGTGCGATTTGGCGTTCTTCGGCATCCACTTTTCATGGGTGCCCCAGCCGAGCTCGGCCGGCTGCATGCCCTCCGACAGGAAGCCCTCGACCGACCAGGTGTTCCAGAACGTGCCGAGGGGCTTCGGCTCCTTGGCGGTCTGGGTGTCGCGCTCGGCGATGTGAATGCCCTTGACGCCGGCCTTCTTCATCAGCTTGGCCCAGCCAGCGCGGTCGTCGGCGGCCGGCTCATCGAACTTCAGGCCGATCTCCTTGGCGACATCGACCAGCGCCTGCTTGACGAACCAGGACACCATGCCCGGATTGGCGCCGCAGCACGAGACCGCAGTGGTGCCGCCCGGGTTCTTGCGCTTCTCCTTGCGCGTCATCTCGCGCAGCGCATAGTTGGTGCGGTCGGCATTGGACATCGACTCGTCGAAATAGAAGCCAAGCCAGGGTTCGTTGACGGTGTCGATATAGAGCACGCCGAGCTGCCGGCAGAGCCGCATCAGATCCAGCGACGACGTGTCGACCGACAGGTTGACGCAGAAGCCCTGGCCCTCGCCCTCGGTGAGGAGGGGCGTAAGCAGGCTCTCGTAATTCTTGCGCGTCACGGCTTCCTGGACGAAGCGGATGCCGCGCTCGTCGAGCAGGTTCTTATGCGTGTCGACCGGGTCGACGACAGTGAAGCGCGACTTGTCGTACTCGAAATGGCGCTCGATGAGGGGCAGCGTGCCGCTGCCGATCGAGCCGAAGCCGATCATGACGATCGGGCCGGTGATCTTGCCATGAACCGGGTAGGAATCTTGGGCCATCGGGGGATGTTTCCTTTACTCTCTTCGACGCTCTCGGCGGTGAGCTTGTGCTGGGGAGCGGGCTAGACGAGTTCGCAGCGGAAGGAAAGAGGGCCGGGAGGCGGTGGAACGCACGCCACCGCCTCTCGGCCCTCGAAACAAAGCCGGGTCGCCTCAGCTTCGGGCGTCGGCGGCCTCCAATTCATCGATGAAACCGGCGATGACCGAGAGCCCCTTGCTCCAGAAGGCGGGATCGGCGGCATCCAGGCCGAAAGGCGCGAGCAGCTCCGAATGATGCTTGGTACCGCCGGCCTTCAGCATGTCGAAGTATTTCTGCTGAAAACCCTCGGCCGAGTTCTGATAGACCGCATAGAGGGAGTTCACCAAGCAGTCGCCGAACGCGTAGGCATAGACGTAGAACGGCGAGTGGATGAAGTGGGGGATATAGGTCCAGTAGGTCTCGTACCCCGGCGCGAGGTTGATCGCCGGACCGAGGCTCTCGGCCTGGATCGCCATCCAGATCTCGCCGATCCGCTCGGCGGTGAGCTCGCCGGAGCGCCGTTCCTGGTGGAGCTCGCGCTCGAACCGGTAGAAGGCGATCTGCCGCACCACGGTGTTGATCATGTCCTCGACCTTGGAGGCGAGCAGCGTCCGGCGTTCCAGCGGCGTCCTGGCCTGATCGAGCAGCGAGCGGAAGGTCAGCATCTCGCCGAACACCGAGGCCGTCTCGGCCAAGGTCAGCGGCGTCTGCGACATCAGCGCGCCCTGCGGACCGGCCAGAACCTGGTGAACGCCATGGCCCAGCTCATGAGCCAGCGTCATGACGTCGCGCGGCTTGCCCATGTAGTTGAGCAGCACATACGGATGCACCGAGGGCACCGTGGGATGGGCGAAGGCTCCGGGCGACTTGCCCGGCCGCACCGCCGCGTCGATCCAACTGCGGTCGAAGAAGCGCTCGGCGATGCCGGCCATCTCCGGCGAGAAGCCGGAATAGGCCGACAGCACCGTGGCCCTGGCCTCGTCCCAGGGGATGTCGCGGCGCACCGTCTCGGGTAGCGGCGCGTTGCGGTCCCAATATTCCAGCGCGTCCAGCCCCAGCCATTTCGCCTTCATGGCGTAGTAGCGGTGCGAGATGCGTGGATAGGCCGCCACCACCGCCTCGGTCAGTGCGTCCACCACCGGGCGCTCGACGCGATTGGCTAGGTGGCGCGAGTCGGCGACGTCCTCGAAGCCGCGCCAGCGGTCGGAAATCTCCTTGTCCTTGGCGAGCGTGTTGGTGATCAGCGTGAACGTGCGCAGGTTGGCGCCGAACACCCGAGCCAGTTCCTGGGCCGCCACCCGCCGCCGTTCGCGGTCGGGATCCTGCAGCCGGTCGAGCGTCTGCTCCAGCGTCAGCTCCTCGCCATCGATGGTGAAGCGCAACGCCGTCATGGTCTCGTCGAACAGCCGGTTCCAGGCGCCGGCTCCGGTGATCGACTTCTCGTGGAACAGCTCCTCGACGCGGTCCTCGAGCTGAAAGGGTTTGTCGCGCCTCAGATCGACGATCCACGGCCCGTAGTGGGCCAAATCGCCGTTTTCCCGCATCGCGCGATCGACCGCGGCATCGGCGATGCGGTTGAGCTCCAGCGGAAAGAACAGAAGCCGCGCACTGATGTCGGTGACGTTCGCCTGAATGTCGCCGTAGAACTTGGCGCGCACCGGATCGCTGGTGTCGCCGGAATAGATCAGCCCGGCATAGGAAATCAGCCGACCCAGCCGCTCCTCGATGGCCTCGAAACCGTGGATCGCATCGGCAAGCCGGCCGCCGCCGACCTTTTCCGCCTCGGTCGCGAGATGGCCGCGCCATCGCGTCTGAAAGGCCGAGGCCTCCTCGCTGGCGGTCGCCAGATCGGCCTTCAGCCGAGGGCTGTCCATCGCCGGATAGAGATCGTCGAGATTCCACTCCGGCAGCGGGCCGGACGCCGCGCCTTCCGTTGCGGTCGCCGGAGAATGAAGACGGGTGGAGGGCATGATCTGATGTCTCATCTATCGTGTTCGTTGTGGTCTAACGTGCGGATCTCGACTCGGCACGAATGGTGCTCCGCAAGACACGCCGATTGAGCGAAGAATGCGGCGCCGGGACAAATTATCGACCGTCCGGCACGACGCCGTTCCTCGGACGACGGAGATCAGGCGGCCAACTCCGCAGGTGAAACGACAATCTGGCGCGGCAAAGGCATGAGACCAGACCGAAAGATGCGCAACGGCATTTCTTCTCGTCAAACGTCCCGTTCGGTGCGCGGGCTTCAAAATTCACCTTTTAAGATATTGAAAAACCTAGGATTTTTGTCGCCGATGGCGGAGGAGGGACCGATGTGCTGGGCAAATGGATGGCCGTGAGCGCGGAAATCTGCGATAGCATCCCGTTAACTGTTTTTGTCCTCAGTCACTTTTCGGCAAGAATTGTCATCTTGATGCCGCAGTTTTATCCAACTTAAAGATCATTAACCATCGCTCTGTAGGGTTAGGGCTGGGGGACAGCAAGCCGAACCCGAAACCGAGGGGACTGCGACGTATGCTCGAATCGACCGATTTCGTCGGCCGCGCGACGCGGCGGCTCGCTTGCGTTGTCATGGCTGCCGCTTTCGTGACGTCGATGGGATCCGCGGCCGCCCGGGCTGAAACGCGGACGCTGAAATTTTATCATCTGCACACGCACGAGAAGGCCGAGATCGCCTACAAGAAGGACGGGCGATATCTCCCGGATGGCCTGAAAAAGATCAACTGGATCCTGCGGGACTGGCGCCGCAAGGAGCCCGTGAAGATGGACCCGCATCTTTTGGATCTGGTCTGGGAGGCCTATCAGGTCTCCGGGTCCAAGGCCTACATTAACGTCATCTGCGGCTACCGCGCTCCAGCCACCAACGAGATGCTGCGCTCTCGCTCCTCCGGGGTGGCCAAGAAGAGCCAGCATACGCTCGGCAAGGCGCTGGACTTCTATCTGCCCGACGTTCCTCTGAAGAAATTGCGCGACATCGGCCTGAAGCTGGAGGTCGGCGGCGTCGGCTACTATCCGAAGTCGGGCTCTCCCTTCGTCCATATGGACACCGGCGGCGTGCGCCATTGGCCCGGCATCAGCCGGAAGGAACTCGCCGCCGTCTTCCCGAACGGCAAGACCCTCCATGTGCCCTCGGACGGCAAGCCGATGCCGGGTTATCAGCAGGCCTTGGCCGCTTACAAGCAACGCGGCGGCGCGAGCGCCATCCAGGTCGCCAGCCGCGAAAGCGGCGGCGGCAAGTCGCTGCTGGCGGCTCTCTTCGGCGGCGGTCGGGACGAGGAAGAGGATGATGCCGAGGTCGCGGCGGCGCCTGTCACCGCGACCGCCGCCGTTGTCGCGAAGAAGCCCGCAGCGGTCCAGGTGGCCGCGGTGG
Source organism: Consotaella aegiceratis (assembly GCF_036541425.1). NCBI lineage: Bacteria > Pseudomonadati > Pseudomonadota > Alphaproteobacteria > Hyphomicrobiales > Aurantimonadaceae > Consotaella > Consotaella aegiceratis. Next base: position 81,346 of record NZ_JAZHFT010000020.1, on the reverse strand, counting down.
TGCCCACCGACAAGCCCGCAGCCTTGCAGTCGACGGGTGTCGCGCTGGCCATGGCCGATACCTTCGATCGCGGCCAGCCGCTGGTCACGCCGGCCGAAGAGACCCGGATGGCCTCGCTCGATCCCCGCCTGGTGCCGGTGCCGAGCCGCGCGCCGCAGCGTCTGTTGGATACCCTGGAAGAGCAGGAGCCGATGGCCGATCAGGGACCGGACGACGTCGCCACGCTCGTGGCATCCTTGGAGCAGGAAAGCGAGGCAGCGGATTCCGCCGCCGTCGCCCCCCTGGCCTTCGTTCCGATGCCGAGCCATCGCCCCGGATTCGATGCGGTTCTGGAAGCCGAAGCCGAACCTGGGTCGGCGACCACGCTCGAACAATTGATCACGGCCTCCGTCGCCGACGTCGCCAAGCCCGCAGAAGCGGACACCGGTTCCGTTGTGGCGGTCGGCGCGCCAGCGCGCAGCGGACCGACGGTGATGGCGGCGCTTGCCGCCGCTCCGAAGGCCAAGACGGCAACGGATCAGCTCGTCGTTCCGGCCTCGGCGCCCTTGCCCGAAGCCCGCGTGACCGAACAGCTCCGGCAGCCTGCCGCGGTGCCGGAAGGCAAGACCGGCCGGTTGCCGCGTGCCATCGCGCGGACCGAACCCGAGCCCCGGACGCAGGAGCCGAGCCAGGTTCTGGGAGCGCAGGTCCAGCTTGCTTCACTCGTCACGGCGCCCGATCAGCGGGCCACCCAGGCGATGGGACGCAAGCCGAAGGCCGATGGCCTTCTCCGCAGGCTTCCCTCTACGGTGCTTACGGTCGGCTTCTCGTCCGCCGCCGACACCGGCGCATCGGATCGGTTCTCGGGATCGGCGGTTCATTTCCTCCCTGTGGTCAAGTTCAACTGAGGATTGCGATGATATAAATCGTTGCAGGGTCGTCTGACTGGTGGCCGAGGCAGCGAAGGAGAGTGGCGGAGATCTTCGCCGCTCCTTGGCCGGTCCATCGACGGCGTTCGCTTTTCGTTGATGGACTGTCAACCAGAGGCATCCGGACGAAATCGGAGACCCCGGCTGGACGAGCGTGAAAGGGCTGTATTATAGACCTGTCGCCTGATCCTGCCGGACTTCGACAGCCGCAACCGTCGCGCGTTGCAGCTAAGTCATTCCCTCAAAAGTAATTACTCGTTAATATAATTTATTGCGACAGATATGCTCGTCCGGCGAGTTTCGGAACGGCAATGAATCGATCGTTTCGGCAGCGTCCAAATCGTGAGACAACATGCCGCACTATTCGCCAGCCTAACTAATTGAAACACGCTTCAGTTGAAATTTAGTGGTGGAGCCTTACAGCTTCCTTCGAAATTTCCATCTGAAAGTTAAAAGCTTCTAAGTTCGAACAGCTTGCGCCTCTGCAGCTGTCGGCTGAGCCCTGCAAGGCCTGGATTTCAAGGTCGAGAAGTGCATTGAGCCTACCAACACATGGTATTTAGCCGATATTCGATTTACGGCGTTGGTGCATAAAGCTTGGACTTGTAAAGAAAGAGCTTGACATTAAGTATCGATCTATCAATACCGAGCTACAGCAGGAATGGCGGCGCCTCTGGCTCGTCGATTCTGCCAGTAAGGATTAAATCTAGGCGGTACGGCGGTCGACGTTCGGATGCATTAAATTGTTTATCCTGGGACGTCCGCCGGTTAATTCCGCGTTTAAGGTGGAACGATGGATCAGGTCGAAAGCGCTGATAACAATGAAATGCTGATGGAACTGACGGCGGAGGTGGTTGCTGCCTATGTCAGCAACAATTCGCTGCCAGTGTCCGATCTGCCGGGGCTGATCGCCGATGTTTACGGCGCTCTCGGCCGCACCACTGCCGCGCCCCAGCCGCCGCAGATCGAAAAGCCGAAGCCGGCCGTGCCGGTGCGCAAGTCGGTGCACGATGACTACATCATCTGTCTCGAGGACGGAAAGAAGTTCAAGTCGCTGAAGCGCCACCTGATGACGCATTATAATCTGTCGCCTGAAGAATACCGCGAAAAGTGGGAGCTGCCGGCCGACTACCCGATGGTCGCGCCGAACTATGCGGCGGCCCGCTCGCGGCTGGCCAAGCAGATGGGCCTGGGCCACAAGCGCCGTCGCGGCCGCTGAGACCAGCTGCATCATTTTACGGAGAGTGGCCGGGGCCATTCTCAAAAAGATTTGCCCGGGGCGAAGCGCCCCGGGCTTTTTTGTCGGCCTTGCGATGGCGAGACCACGCTCAGCTGAACCAGCCTGAGTTGGATTCGATCAGACGCTTGAGCTTTCCCAGCGCCGTGTCGTGATCCTCCTGGTAGCTGATCGTGCCGAAGAAGTGCGTGTCGGCGTCCATCAGATAGACGGTCGCCGTGTGGTCCATGGTGTAGCCGTACTCGGTGGGGACTTTCTGATAATAGACCCGGTAGCCGTCCGCCATTTGGCGCAGCTGCTCCGGCGTCCCGACGAAGCCGCGGATGCGCTCGTCGAAAATCCCGAGATAGTCGTGCAGGAGCTCGACCGTATCCTGCTCGGGATCGACCGAAACCATGACGTAATTCAGCTTGTCGGCGTCGTCGCCGAGTTCGCTCATCAGCAGAGCGAGCTCGTTGAGCGTCGTCGGGCAGACCTCCGGGCAACTGGTGAAGCCGAAATAGATGACGCTCGGCTTGCCCTTGAGGTCGGCCTCGGTCACGGTCTGCCCGAGGTCGCTGGTCATGGTGAAGGGGCCGCCGATGCTCTCGTCGGCCTCCGTCCAGGCACTCATCACCATTATGACGGCGCCGACGAGGACCGGGACGGCGGCCCCCGCGAGAATGATGCCGGTGCGCGTTCGCATCACATGGCTCCGGCGTCACCCATGTCGTGGTCATGGCCGCCCATTTCGCCGCTCGGGGCCTTGGCGCCAAGGGCTTCGACGGCCAGTTCGACATCCACCGAGCCGGCCTTTTCGAAGGTCAGCGTCAGCGGCACCCGCTCACCGTCCTTGAGTGGCTCGCTCAGGCCGATCATCATCATGTGATAGCTGCCCGGTGCCAGCTTGGCCTCGCCGCCGGCGGGGATCTCCAGGCCGTTCTCCAGCTCGTGCATCTTCATGATGCCGTCGACCACCTCCATCGTGTGGATCTCGACCCGCTCGGCGATCGGGCTCGATCCCCCGACCAGGCGATCGGCGCTGTCGCCGTGGTTCTGGATCGTCAGATAGGCGCCTCCGACCTTGGCGGCGGGTGGCGTCGCGCGAGCCCACGGGTGCTCGATGTGCAATTCGCCGGCCGTATAGCTGTGGGCCAGAGCGTCGCCGAAACTGGCGAGCATCATGGCGGCGGCGGGCACGAGCGTTTTGATGAGGTTCATTGTCTTCTCCATAGGCGTGCAGAGGACGCCGCTCGGGCCGAGATGGCCAGCGGCGATCGTGGTCTGGGCGTCAGATGAAGGAGAGGGGCGGTCCGCGGGGAACCGGAACCAGGCCGGCCAGACGCGGCCGCTGGACCGGACGCTCGTCCGATCCAGGCCGTGGCTGTGCGAGCGCGACCGTCCAGGCGTCGCCGATGTCGTTGAGCGGAGGGATCGCCGCGAACAGCGTCGCGTGCGCGGCGCAGGTCATGCCGCAGATGCAGTCGAGGCAGCAGCCTGCCGGCAGGTCTTGGCGCGGCGAAGCGGAATTCGCCGCGTCAGCCAGGTCGGGATCGGCGTGGCAGATCACGATCCCGTCGCCGGCCACGCCGACGGCCTGCTGACAGCAAAGGATGGCCGTGGTGAACCCCTGAAGCAGCAGCACCTGCGAGAGCAGCACGACGGCGGCAAGCGCCGCCGACCGGTCCCGAAAAAGCTGCCTGAAAATATCCATAAATCCTATTAGCCGGGATTTTCAGGCGTTGTCACCAGCAAAGAGTTCGGCGCTGCGGCCGCTTCACACCATTCCCAGCGCCTGCATGTAGAGGTCGAGGATCGCCTCCTGCTCCTGGCGCTCGTTCTGGTCCTGCTTGCGCAAGGACACGATCCTGCGCATCGCCTTGGAATCGTAGCCACGAGCCTTGGCCTCGCCGTAGACGTCCTTGATGTCGTCGGCGATGGTTTTCTTTTCTTCCTCGAGACGTTCGATTCGCTCGATGAACTGCCTCAGTTCGTCGGCGGCAACGGTACCGTCGGGGCCGGCTTCACTCATCACTGCTCCTCGTCAAAATTGAGAACGGCGCCTTCGCCCTTGCGGTCGCGGGCAGTCCGGCGCCAGATGCTCTTCATTCCTGAAGAGCGAATCGGAAAAATCCGAGCGCTCCTAGCAGAAACCGGCGTGGCAAAGAAAGTGTTACCAAAATGCCGGAACCGGCTTTTGCCGCCGGCCGCCGACCCCGTCAAGGCGATCTCCATGCCCGTGCTCGGATGGTCACATCGTTGACAGGCTCGCTCGCTACGTTCAATTAGCAGCGATTCGGCTGACATTCGTATTTGAGGTTTCTATGCTCGTCCGATCATTGCGGCGGCGCGGAACAGCAGTCGGTGCCGTGGTCTTTGCGTTCTTCGTCTTCGCGCTGTCCTTCGGTGCGACCGCCGCCCGCGCCGATTTCCGAGTTTGCAATGGCACCCAGACGCTCGTCGGGGTCGCCATCGGCTATCGTGCCGAAGCCGGCTGGACGACGGAAGGTTGGTGGCGCATTCCCGCCACCACCTGCAAGTCGATCATCGAGGGACCGCTGTCCTCGCGCTTCTACTATCTCTACGCGGAAGACGCGGAGGGACGAGGGCGCTGGGCCGGCGACATCGATATGTGCATCGCCGAAAACGAATTCAAAATCGTCGGCGTCGAAGACTGTTTTGCCCGCGGTTTCCAGGAAATCGGATTCCGTGAGTACGACACCGGCGAACAAGGCAGCTGGATGGTTCAGCTGACCGAAGCCCCGCGTGAAGGAACCGGAACTCCATGAGAAGAACCCGCCGCGTCAAGATCCTCGCCACCCTGGGTCCCGCGTCGTCCGATGAAACGATGATCCGCAAGCTGCACGAGGCGGGCGCGGACGTCTTTCGGATCAATATGAGCCATGCCAGCCACGACCTGATGCGCGAGCTGGTGCGACGGATCCGCAATGTCGAAAAGGAGGTGGGGCGCCCCATCGGCATTCTCGCCGACTTGCAGGGGCCGAAGCTGCGCGTCGGCACCTTCACCGATACCGCCGTCGAAGTCTCCGTCGGACAGGAGTTCACCCTCGACGACAATCCGGCACCGGGTGATACGACCCGCGTGCATCTGCCCCATCCGGAGATCCTGGAGGCCGTGCAGCCCGGCCATCGCCTGCTGATCGACGACGGACGGCTGCAGCTTCAGGCGCTGGAATCGGATGGTCATCACATCCGCTGCCGCGTCGTGGCGGGCAACAAGATCTCCAACCGCAAGGGCGTCAGCCTGCCGGACACGATCCTGCGGTCGGGCCCGCTGACCGACAAGGACCGTGCCGACCTCGATGCCCTGCTCCTCACGGAGGAGATCGACTGGCTGGCGCTGTCCTTCGTGCAGCGTCCGGAGGACCTGATCGACGTGCGAAAGATCGTCGAAGGGCGGATCCCGATCCTGTCGAAGATCGAGAAACCGCAGGCGGTCCGCCATCTCGACGAGATCATCTCGCTGTCCGACGCCATCATGGTGGCGCGCGGCGATCTCGGCGTGGAAATGCCGCTGGAGGAGGTGCCGGGCATCCAGAAGCGCATCACCCGCGCCGCGCGTCGCGCCGGTAAGCCCGTGGTCGTCGCCACGCAGATGCTGGAATCGATGATCAGTGCCCCGGTGCCGACGCGCGCCGAGGTCTCCGACGTCTCCACCGCCGTCTACGAAGGCGCCGACGCGGTCATGCTCTCGGCTGAATCAGCGGCGGGCGAATATCCCGTCGAGGCCGTCTCGATGATGGATGCGATCGCCAAGAAGATCGAGCGCGATCCGCTCTATCCGGGCATCGTCTTCGCTCAGCGCCCATCGCCCTTGGCGACGGAGGCTGACGCGATCTCGCTGGCGGCACGCGAAATCTCCGAAACGCTGATGCCGACGGCCATCGTCACCTACACCGCCACCGGCACAACGGGCCTCAGGATGGCGCGCGAACGCCCGCAGCTGCCCATCATCGGCATTTCTCCGGTACTGGCCACGGCGCGGCGCCTGTCGCTGGTGTGGGGCATCCATTGCGTCGTCACCGAGGATGCCCGCGACCTCGACGACATGGTGTCGCGCGCCTGCCGCATCGCCACGGAAGAAGGCTTTGCCCAGGCCGGCGACCGGATCATCATCACGGCCGGTGTGCCGCTGCGCAAGCCGGGTGCCACCAACATGCTGCGGATCGCGCATATCGGGGCCGACGGCCCGACCATCTGACCGGTCGACGACATGGCGGGCAGCGCGCCGCTGCCCGCGTCAGCACAGTGCGGCGGCCACCAGATCGGCTTCCGCCACCTCCTCGAGAACCGCGTCGCGCGCTTCGCCCGCGACGCTTTCGCGGCCGATCTCCAGAATGATCGGCACGGCGAGTGGCGAGACCTGCGCCAAGTCCTTGTGGACGATGTGGTGCTTGATGCGCGCCAGGAGATCCGAGACGCGCCGGACGTCGAGCAGACCGGCCGCAGCATCGGCCCACGTGGCCTGCAAAAGGATGTGGTCTGGCTCGTGGGTGCGCAGCACGTCATAGATCAGGTCGGCGGAGACGGTGACCTGACGGCCGGTCTTCTCCTGCCCCGGATGGTGCTTCTCGATCAGCCCCGAAATCACCGCGCATTGCCGGAAGGTGCGCTTCAACAGCCAGGAATCGGCCATCCAGGCCTCCAGGTCGTCGCCCAGCATGTCCTCGTCGAACAGGGCGTCGAGTGACAGGTCGCCGGCGCGGATCATGGCGCCGAGGTCGCCCAGCCCCCAGATCGACAGCGCGTAGTCCGTGGCCACGAAGCCCAGCGGCCGGGCGCGGGCGCGCTCCAGGCGCCGCGCCAGGAGCATTCCCAGCGTCTGGTGCGCGATCCGTCCCTCGAACGGATAGGCGACCATGAAGAAGCGGTTGCCGTTCGGAAACGTCTCGATCAGCAGTTCGTCGGCCTTGGGAATGATCGACTTCCGCTCCTGGATCGCCAGCCATTCGCCGACTTGGTCCGGCAGGCTTTTCCAGCGGCTCGGATCGGCCAGCATGGCGCGCACTTCGGCCGCCAGGAAGGTCGTCAGCGGGAACTTGCCGCCAGCATAGGCCGGCACCTTCGGCTCCTCGTCATAGGCCTCTGTGACCAGACACTGGTTCTCGAAGATCGTCTCGTAGCGCAAGGTCTGGCCGGCGAAGAAGAATGTGTCTCCCGGCGAAAGCGATTCCACGAAGCCCTCTTCCACCTTGCCGAGTGCCGGGCCGCCGCGCGCGATGCCGCTTTTGGTCTTCCGGCGAATCAGCCGGACCTCCAGCATCGGCGATTCGATGATGGTTCCGGCATTCATCCGGTATTGCTGGGCCACTCGCGGATGGGTAATTCGCCAGGTTTCGTCGGCCGTCAGCCTGATTTTTGCGTATCGCTCATATACCTTCAGCGCATAGCCACCCGTCGCCACGAACTCCACGATGCGATCGAATGTCGCACGATCGAGGTCGCGATAGGGTAGGGCTGTGATCACTTCGCCATAGAGATCGGCGGTGCGGAAGGGGGCGGCGCACGCCATGCCGAGCACATGCTGGGCCAGAACGTCGAGCGAGCCGGCGGGGATCGAGGGCGAATCCTGGGCGCCGAGATAGTTGGCGTCGAGGGCCGCCTGGCATTCCATCACCTCGAAGCGGTTGGCCGGCACCAGGATGGCGCGCGACGGCTCGTCCATGCGGTGGTTGGAACGGCCGATGCGCTGGGCCAGCCGCGAGGCGCCCTTGGGCGCGCCGACATGGACGACGAGATCGACGTCGCCCCAGTCGATGCCGAGATCGAGAGTGGAGGTGGCGACCACGGCGCGCAGCTCGTTTCTCGCCATCGCCGCCTCGACGCGCCGCCGCTGACCGACGTCGAGCGAGCCGTGATGGAGCGCGATGGGCAGCGTATCCTCGTTGATCCGCCACAGCGACTGGAACAGGTTTTCCGCCTGGTTGCGCGTGTTGACGAAGAGCAGCGTCGTCTTGTGCGCCTTGATCGCCTCGTAGACCTCGGCCATCGCGTAGGTCGAGGCATGGCCGCGCCAGGGCACGCGCTCCTTCGACTGCAGAATGGTGATGATCGGCTTGGCGCCGCCGGCGACCGTGATGATGTCGGCGCGAGGGCTGGCGCCGGGTGTCTGTGCCACCAGCCACTCGCGCAGCTCGTCGGGCTGAGCGACGGTCGCCGACAGGCCGATGGTTTTCAGCTCCGGCTTGAGCTTGCGCAGCCGCGCCAGCCCGAGAGCGAGGAGGTGCCCGCGCTTCGACGTCACCAGCGAATGCAGCTCGTCGAAGATCACCGTGCGGAGATCCGAGAAGAAACCGTCCGCGTCCTTGGAGGCGATCAGCAGCGCCAACTGCTCCGGCGTCGTCAACAGGATGTCCGGGGGCTTCAGCTTCTGGCGCTGGCGCTTGATCTGGCTGGTGTCGCCGGTGCGCGTTTCGATGGTGACCGGCAGCCCCATCTCGTCGATCGGAGTGGCAAGGTTGCGCTCGATGTCGACGGCGAGCGCCTTCAGGGGCGAGATGTAGAGCGTGTGCACACCCGTCGGCCGCGTGCCGGGCTTCGGCCGACCGCGTCGAGAAAGGTCGACCAGCGAAGGCAGAAAGCCGGCCAGCGTCTTGCCGGCGCCGGTCGGCGCGATCAGGAGCACCGAGGCTCCGGCCTCCGAGCGACGCAACAGCTCGAGCTGATGCGGCCGCGGCGCCCAGCCCTTGACGGCGAACCAGCCGGCAAAGGGCTCGGGCAGAAAGGCATCGATGCCGGGCAGGAGAGGGGCTGTGCTCACGGACCAAAATTAGGGGAACGAAGCGGGTACGCCAAGGTGACCAAATTCAGCCGTCCTGCACCCGGGATGATTGTCCGATACAGATAACAGACGTAACCTCCGATAGCCCGTTTATGCTGAACCGAGTCAGTAAATGTATTTTTACCTCGTCTACCGTGGCCCGTTGTCTTCGACACAAGGCAAACGAGGGAAGCGAAAAGCCGAGCGGATCGCAATCAGAAAACAGATTACTCCGCAGTTGATACGCCTCTGGGAAACCAGCCGTACGCTAACAAAGATGCAGTGGGATGCACGTGTTCCTGACAAAGGAACCCATGTTCTTGGGGTGGGCCATAGTCCTCTCCATGAATACCATGAAGATCCGCCAAAATATCCTATACAACAAGGTTTTGAAGACCTAACTGCACCGATCGATCGTAAAGGAGTAAAATTTAGACCTCTCGTCCGTTCATCGATGGACCTTACGTGCTCGTTGGAAATCCTATTTCTTCGCCAGGAAGACCCAGGATCCCTGCTCAAGGAGGCTGGGGACCTCGATAATCGCATCAAGACCTTCATAGATGCGCTTGAGATGCCGCAGGAAGAACTAGAAGGCGATGAGGGAAATGACGTGAATTATGTCCTTCTGGAAAACGACACATTGGTCCGGGGAATAACTATTGATTCGGAACGGCTTCTAATGCCCGATCAGGATTTCCCAAATCAGGTCCATCTCGTCGTTAAGGTAAAAATACACGTAGAACGAGTCGGGTCCTGGAATATTTGTCTGCTTTAAAAAGAAATTCGGCGCCTTGAGGCACATCACTTCGCATTATACCGGTCCTTGCGGTGGTTGATCGCCAGGAACAGGTTGTAGGTGACGGCGCCGAGGATCGAATAGGCGATGGCGACGGGATCGCGCACCGTGAAGGCAAGCGCCAGGATGCACAGGTCCATGCCGAGCTGGACGTAGCCGGCGCGCCAGCCGAACTTTTCCTGGCAGTAGAAGGCGAGGATGCCGACGCCGCCCAGGCTCGACTGGTGGCGGAACAGCGCCAGCAGCCCGAAGCCGAGCAGCAGGCCGCCGAGGATCGCACCGGCCGGCCGGTTGATCGTCGCGAAGGTCAGAAGCTCGCCGTGGATCGCGGTGAAGAACGACATCAGCCCGATGGCAATGAAGGTCTTCGCGGTGAAGCCCATGCCCATCCGGCCGATCGCCAGCAGGTAGAACGGCAGGTTGACGACGAAGAAGACGACGCCGAGGTTCCAGCCCGTGGCATAGTGGATGATGAAGGCGAGGCCCGCCGTGCCGCCGGTGAGCAGTCCCAAATGCTGCAGGATGACGATGCCGAGGCTGGCGAGCACCGCGCCCGTGAGGATGCCCTGAGCGTCCTCCAGCGGCGTGTGATGCGTCGGCGTCGCCGTCCAGTCGCCCAAGGGGCCGAGTTGCACCCTCATGGCCGGTCGGCCGTGGCGGTGATGGTTTTGGCGAGCGCCCGGCGCCGGTCGGGGCCAATGTCGGTGAAACGCGTCATCGCATCGATCTGCCTGCAAATTCATCGGGGCTAGAATAGCGGCACGCGCCGTCCGAGGCAGCCCCTTTTGCGAAAGGCTGCTGCGTGTGGATCGGGAGGGCGCGGCTTTGTCGCAGGGTCACTGCGCGACGTAGCGATCGGTGCGGTGATTGATCGCCAGGAGCAGGTTCAGAACCAGCGCGCCGAGCACCGACAACGCGATCTGCGGCGGCTCGGCCACCGTAAACGACAGCGCCAGAATGCAGAGATCGACGGCGAGCTGGACCAGGCCGGCGCGCCAGCCGAACCGGTCCTGGCAGAACACCGCGAGGATGCCGACGCCGCCGAGGCTGGAGCGGTGGCGAAAGAGCAGCAGCAGGCCGAGGCCGATGGTCAGGCCGCCCAGGATCGCGCCGGTGAAGGGTTCGATCTCGCCGAGCGTGAACAGGCTGGGCTGCACGGCGGTGACCAGCGACAGAAGGCCGACCGCGGCGAAGGTCTTGAGCGTGAAGCCGAGGCCCATGCGGCCGATGGCGAGCGCATAGAAGGGCAGGTTGACGACGAAGAAGACGACGCCGAAGTTCCAGCCGGTCCAGTAGTGGACGATCAGCGACAGGCCGGCGGTGCCGCCGGTGAGCAGTCCCAGGTGCTGGAGAATGGCGACGCCCAGAGCGGCCAGCACGACGCCGGTGAAGATGCCTTGCGCGTCTTCGAGCGGCGAGTGGGCGGTGGTGGTCGAAGCCCAACGGCCGAGCGTCTGGAGCGGCTGCTTCAAGGCCGCACCTCATCGGTTCGCCAGTCGGCTCGCCGATCCCACAACTCGCACCCGGCTTGGCTCATGCTCTCGTCTCCGCTTCCGGCGCCATCACCTGTCGCCACAATACCGGGATCACGGCGTCGCGAAAGGCCGCCGGGCTCATTGGACGAGCGATGGCGCGAGGTCGTCGCTGACAGGAGAGGCAGCCTCGATGATCGCCTCGAACGGCGCAATGCCGAGCGACGGCACCGCAAGGATCATGAGCCACCCGCCGACGGGCTCGCCGCGATCCTGACGCAGCACGAGAGCCTCGCTTTGCCGCAACTCGAAGCCGTGCGTTTCCGCCAGCCGGACGAGATAGGCGCTGGAATGGGCATAGCGCAGCGAAGGCTGGAGGATGAAGTCCTCCGTTCCGTCGTGCCGCTCGGTGGTGAAAGCGAACAGCGCGCCCGGTTGCGCGATCCGGCGGAGGTGGGCAAAGACCGCAGACAGGTCGCCGAGATAGGACAAGACGTCGGCGGCCGTTACCAGATCGTAGGCCGCCGCCTCGCCGAACATCGCGATGTCGGCGTGATGCAATTCGTCGTAGATCCCCTTGCGCGCCGCCTTGGCGATCATGCCCTCCGACAGGTCGACGCCGACGAGCCGGCTGGCCCGGCCGCGCAGGCGCTCGCCCATCAGACCGGTGCCGCAGCCGAGATCGAGAACGCGGGCGAAGGCCGCGTCGGCTCCGGCCGTGGCGGCCAGGGCCTCGGCCATGGCCTGCGGCGCGCGATAGTCGAGGCGCGTCACCAGCGCGGTCTCGAACCGGTCGGCATACTGGTCGAAAAGACCTTCGACATAGGCCGGCGATGGGGCCTCGGGAACCGGCATGGTGCCGAGCAGAGCGAGCTTCAGGCCGGCGCCGAAACTGTCGGCCGGATCGAGCCGAAGCGCTTCCCGATAGGCCTCCGCCGCCTGTTCGACGGAACCGGCCGTCTCGCGGAGGCCGCCCAAACGGAACCATCCGGCCGCCCAGTCCGGAGCGGCGTCCAGCGCCTGGGCCATGACGTCGGCGGCCGCGCCGGCGTCGCCGGCCTCCGCCAGCATCGTCGCATAGTCGGCGCGCCGATCGGCAATCGGATCGCCTGAAAGGTAGGTTTTCATGAAACGACGTCGTCCACCGCTGATGGAAGCGGCGGGGATATGCGTCGAAAGCCCGGCGAACGCAAGGCCAAGAATGCAACGGCCTCCAGCCCGGAGCCGGTGAGGCCGCGTCCTCCTCAGATGCCGGCGGGAGGCTCGGGCGGCAGGCCGACCCAGGCGCGCGCGGCCGCCTCCTCGTCGAGCGGGAAGGTGCGGATCTCGACCTTCGGAAGCACCAGGTCCTCGACCTTGGCGATGTTCCTGAGCCAGGCGTTGTCCGTCACCACGGCTGCGCGGTGGAAGCGCCACAATTCCCGGAAGCGCGGCAGGCTGTAGCGCAGGTCCTTCAAGAACCCCTCGGCCGTCATGCCGGTGACGTCGCGCATGATCGCCAGGGCGGAGACCTTACCGCCGGCCGCCTTGGCGAGCACCTCCTCATAGGCGGCGATCGCCCGGTCGACGTCGTCGCCATCGAGCTTGCCGGTGGCTTCGACCACGAGAATGGGGCCGTCGCTCTGCAGAACGGTCAGCATCGGCATCCTCCTTCCTGTCGATCTCTTCAACATAGGAAGCGGGCCGCGTCGCCGACAGATGAGCGGCGGCGGAAGTTGCCGTTCGGCCCAGGCCGCTTTCCCTCAAATTCGGCCGGACCTATGTTTGTGCCGATGATGCGCCCGCAGGATCTCCTCTGTCCCGGCCCCAAGGGCCTCTATTGCCCGCTGGGCGATTTCTATGTCGATCCGGTGGTGCCGGTGGAGCGCTCGCTGGTCACCCATGGCCATGCCGATCACGCCCGGCCGGGCAGCACCAAGGTGCTGGCGACGGCCGAAACGCTGGCGATCATGGCCCTGCGCTATGGCGAGGACTTCTGCACGGAGCGTCAGATCGCCCGGCTCGGCGAGCGGCTGGATGTCGGCGGCGTCACGGTCTCCTTCCATCCGGCCGGCCACGTGCTCGGCTCGGCCCAGATCGCGGTGGAGAAGGACGGGCTGAAGATGGTCGTCTCCGGCGACTACAAGCGCCGGCCGGATCCCACCTGCGCCGGCTTCGCGCCGGTTGCCTGCGACGTCTTCATCACCGAGGCGACCTTCGCGCTGCCCGTCTTCCGGCACCCGCAGGCCGAGGACGAGATCGGACGGCTGCTCGCGTCGGTGCGGCAGTTTCCCGAGCGCACCCACCTGGTGGGCGCCTATGCGCTCGGCAAGGCGCAACGCGTGATCGCCATGCTGCGCGGCCAAGGCTACGACGCGCCGATCTATATCCATGGCGCGCTGAAGAAGCTTTGCGACTTCTACCAGGACGAAGGCATCGCTCTCGGAGACTTGCGGCCGGCGACCGTCGAGGCCGGACGCAAGAGCGACTTCGCCGGCGCCATCGTCGTCGGGCCGCCGTCGGCGTTTGCCGACCGCTGGGCGCGCCGCTTCGCCGATCCGGTGGCCTGCTTCGCCTCGGGCTGGATGCAGGTCCGCCAGCGCGCCCGCCAGCGCGGCGTCGAATTGCCGCTGATCATCTCCGACCATTCGGACTGGGACGAACTGATCGAGACCATCGCCGAGATCGAGCCAGGCGAGGTCTGGGTGACCCACGGTCGCGAGGAGGCGCTGGTGCGCTGGTGCGAACTGGCCGGCATTCCGGCCCGGCCGCTCCATCTCGTGGGCTACGAGGACGAAGGCGACTGATCGTCCGAAGCGAGCGCCGGTTCGTCGACCCGATATCGCACGACGGGGATGCATCCGATAACGCTGCGTCAACGTGCCTCGCCGGGCTGCCCGTTATTTGATCCAGCGCATTAGGCCTGCCGATTAAATCGATTATTTCCAACCGACTTCGCGGCCTGCCGGGATTGTCCACGGCCGCCGAAATCATGCGCCGCCCCACCAACCATGGAAGGCGAGGGCTGTTGCATTGGTCTGTTGAGAGCAATCAAGGTCGAATTCGATGATCTGGATCGAACTGCTGATTACGCTGCTTGCGCTTTACATCGGTGCGCGCATCGGCGGCTTGGGAATGGGCATCACCGGCGGCCTCGGCGTGGTGGTGCTGTGCTTCGGCTTCGGGCTGGTGCCCGGCGAAGCGCCGATCGATGTCATGCTGATCATTCTGGCCGCGGTGACGGCCGCCTCGGCGCTGGAGGCGGCGCGCGGCATGGACTGGCTGGTGCAGCTGTCGGAGCGTCTGCTCCGGCGCTTCCCGAAGGCCGTCACCTTCCTCGGGCCGCTGGTCACCTACACCATGACGATGTGCGTCGGCACCGGCCACACCATGTACGTCGTGCAGCCGATCATCGCCGACGTGGCGCGCAAGACCGGTGTCCGGCCGGAGCGGCCGCTGGCGGTCTCCTCGGTCGCCTCGCAACTCGGCATCACGGCCAGCCCGCTGTCGGCGGCCGTCGTCTGGATGGTGACGGAATTCGAGACGCGCGGATTGCCCTATACGCTGGGCGACGTTTTGATGATCACCATTCCGGCGACCATCATCGGCTGGCTGACGGCGGCCACCGTGCAGAACTTCGTCGGCAAGGATCTCGACAAGGATCCGGCCTATCAGCGCCGGCTGGCCGATCCGCAGTTCGCCGCCGAGATCGCCGCATCCGATGCCACGTCGCTCGGCGTGGTCCTGCCCACCTCGGCGAAGGTCTCGGTCTTCATTTTCCTCCTCGGCCTCGCGTCGATCGTTATCCTCGGCATGTTCCCCGAGTTGCGGCCGATCGCCGACCTCGAAAGCGGCAAGCCGGTGAGCATGGGGGCTGTGATCCAGATGGCGCTCCTGTCCACGGCGGCGATCATCCTGCTGGCGACGCGCATTCCCGCCAAGGCGATGGTCGCCGGGCCGGTGTTTAGGGCCGGCATGTCGGCGGTCGTGGCGATCTTCGGTATCGCCTGGCTGGCCGACACCTTCGTCACCAACAATCTCGACGTGATCAAGCCGGCGATCGAAAGCTACGTCATCGACAATCAGTGGATGTTCGCCTTCGCCTTCTTCCTGGTGTCGATCATCGTCAACAGCCAGGCGGCCACCGCCAAGATGCTCGGGCCGCTCGCCTTCCAGCTCGGCGTGGCGCCGGCGACCCTGATCGGCATCTTCCCGTCGGTCTACGCCTACTACTTCATCCCGAACTACCCGAGCGATCTGGCGACGGTGAACTTCGACCGCACCGGCACCACCCGGATCGGCCGCTACCTGCTCAATCACAGCTTCATGCTGCCAGGCCTGATCTGCACCTGGGTCTCCGTGGCGGTCGGGCTGGTTCTGGCCAATCTGCTCTTGTAGCGTAAGGCTGGCACGATAAAGACGAGAACGGGGCGGCTCAGCGGGCCGCCCCGTTCTTTTTTCATATCGGGGCGTCGGTCCAGAACGCCCTCAGCACGCCGGCGAGTTGACGCTCGGTGACGGTTCCGTCGGCAAGGCCGTTCCACAAGGGCGTGGCGATCGGTTCAGGAATCTCCACGACGTAACCGTTGATCTCAAGAAAGGTGATCGACGCGACCAGCGACGTGCGCTTGTTACCGTCCACGAAGGGATGGTTTTTAGCGATGCCGAAAGCGAGCGACGCAGCGCAATCGAAGAGGTCGGCTTGGAGATCGAAGGCGTAGAGGTTGTTGGGGCGAGCCAGCGCCGACAACAGTCCGCCTCGATCTCAGATGCCCTGTTGGCCTCCATGCAGCTCAATTTGCTGATCATGGAACTCGATGATCAACTCCTCGGTGAGCCACAGGGGTTCGTCCAAGGCTACTTCGCCAGCTCGCGCAAGGCGTCCTCATTCCTTTCCATGACGGCACGCGCCACCTTCAATATCTCCTCGCGAGACAGAGGTCGCGCCATCGGGCCGGGTCTTCTGAACGGATTCGACGGCATCGCGGCGGCCGCGTTTGCTGCTTGAGGCGCAAGCTGGTCCTGCGCTGGCCCGATGTCTCCGGATCTGGCTTCACGCGCCACAATGACGGTGCGCGGCAAAACAAGACCAGCCACGCCGCGCATATCTCTCTGCCGAGCAGACTTGTCGATCTTCCTTGTTTTGGCCATAGCATCGCCCCTGGTTGCCACAGTGCTTGATGCGCTGTTGCGGTCCCGACCTACATATCGATCATGCGGCGCTGCCTAACAAGCCCCAGAACTCGCGATCGGTTCACTCGCGTTTGTCTCTGCCTGTAGGCGATCAATTCTGCCACCGTTCATAGAACGGCATGTCAGTTGGATGGTCCGCGGCGCGATTGGCAGCACACCAAAGAAAAGCCCCGCGCGAACTCGTTCGCGCGGGACAATCGATACTCCGTCGCCCGCCTGGCGGGCGAAGCCCGGCCCTTGGTTCAGGCCTTCAGCACTTCCACGCCGGGCAAGGCTTTGCCTTCCATCCATTCCAGGAAGGCGCCGCCGGCCGTCGAGACGTAGGTGAAGTCGCCGGCGACCCCGGCTTGGTTGAGCGCAGAGACGGTGTCGCCGCCGCCGGCCACCGTCACCAGGGCACCCGCCTTGGTGCGCTCGGCGGCGTGCTTGGCGGCCGACATGGTGGCCTTGTCGAAGGGCTCGATCTCGAAAGCGCCGAGCGGACCGTTCCAGACCAGCGTCTTGGCCTTGTCGATCCACTCGTTGACCTTGGCGACGGTCTGCGGGCCGACGTCGAGGATCATGCCGTCCGCCGGCACGGCGCCAACCGGCACCGTCTCGTTCTCGGCGCCCGCCTTGAATTCCTTGGCGACGACGGCGTCGACCGGCAGCACCAGGCTGCAGCCGGCGGCCTCGGCGCTGGCGATGATCGACTTGGCGGTCTCCGCCAGATCGTGCTCGCATAGCGACTTGCCGACATCGATGCCCTGGGCCGCCAGGAAGGTGTTGGCCATGCCGCCGCCGATGACCAGCGCGTCGACCTTCTTCACCAGGTTCGACAGGAGATCGATCTTGGTCGAGACCTTGGCGCCGCCCACGACCGCGACCACCGGCCGCTCCGGCGAGCCGAGGCCTTTTTCGAGCGCTTCGAGCTCGGTCTGCATGGTGCGCCCGGCATAGGAGGGCAGGTGGCGCGCCAAGCCTTCGGTCGAGGCATGCGCCCGATGGGCAGCCGAGAAGGCGTCGTTGACATAGATGTCGCCCAAGGCCGCGAGCTGCGAGACGAAGCCCTCTTCGTTCTTCTCCTCTTCCTTGTGGAAGCGTGTGTTTTCCAGAAGCAGGACGTCGCCGTCCTTCATGTTCTGCACGATGCCGTCGGCGACCGGACCGACGCACTCCTCGGCAAAGCCGACGGGGCGCCCCAGCCGGCCGGAGACGGCCTCGGCGATCGGCTTCAGCGACATCTCGGGATTGGGCTGGCCCTTGGGCCGGCCGAAATGGGCGAGCAGGATGACCCGGCCGCCCTTGTCGGCGATCTCGCGGATCGTCGGCAGGACGCGATCGATGCGCGTGGTGTCGGTGACCTTGCCGTCCTTCATCGGTACGTTGAGATCGACGCGCACCAGCACGCGCTTGCCTGCGACATCGGCGTCATCGAGCGTCTTGAACTTCGTTGCCATCTGGTCCCTCTGGCTCCTCGTTGGATTGGCGCGCACCATAGTCCGCGAGACGGGCGTGCGCAAAGGCTCAGGCGTCCCGTCCGGCGGCGGTGCGGCGTTGTGTTACAAGTCCTGGCTCCTGGCGTCCCGCTTGGTCTTGGCCTTGTCCGAAGACAGCAGCAGATTCGGGGTGTCCTTCTCCGACCGGAGCTGCTTTCGCCTCTTCCGTTCCGCCAGCCAGGACCTTAGCCAGGCGCTGACGTCCCGCCAGTTTTGAAACAGCGGCAGGCGCGCCTTCTGTTCCGGTGCGAGCGACAGCCCGATTTCGCTGATCGCGCCGGTCTCGTCGGTGTCGCGCACGATCAGTTCCACGGTATCGACGGCGATGCGGTCGCCGTATTCGGCATGGCCGCCAAGACGCTGGGTGATGAAATCGGCCAGGCTGACATCCTCGGTACCGGCCGGCAGCGTCACCCCGTAGGCTTCGCCCAGCAGCCGGACGGGACGATCCGGCTCGATGGCGAACTCGCCGAAGAACTCGACGTCGTCGGGCGTGACCGCGACCGGGCTGGCGAAAAGGCGGTCGAGCAGCCGGGGATAGCGCGACGAGATGAAGAGGTAGACATAGTCGTTGGCCTGGAGCCGCCCGGCCTGCTGCAGCCGCATCGACTTGCCGTCGCGCACCACCAGAGAGGGGCGTGCCCAGCGCGGGATGCGCTGCCCGCGCGCCACCGGGCTGTCCGACACGACGCGGTAGGACAGAAGCTCGTGGTGCGCGGTACCGGGAAGCTCCAGCTCGACCTTCTCGACCGGACCGATCCTGGGCGGCACCACCAGGCCGAGCCGCCGCGCCATCATGCCGATCGTCCAGCCCTGGACCAGAAGCGAGACCAGGACGATGATGAAGGCGGTGTTGAAGAAGATCCGGTTGGAATCGATTCCGCCGATGATCGGCAGGATCGCCAGCAGGATCGACACCGCACCGCGCAAGCCCACCCAGGATACGAAGGCGGTCTCGCGCCGCTGGAAGTTGAACGGCAGCAGGCAAAGCCAGACCGCCAGCGGGCGCGCGACGAAGATCAGGAACAGCGCCAACAGAGTGGCCGGGATGACGATCTGGGCGAACTGCGAGGGGGTCGCCAGCAGCCCGAGAACGAGGAACATGACGATCTGGGCCAGCCAGCTCATGCCGTCCTGGAAACGCTTCAGCGTCGCCGCCGAGCGGATCCGGCTGTTGCCGGTGGTGAGCCCTGCGACGTAGACGGCGAGGAACCCGCTGCCGCCGACGGCCCCGGTCGCCGAGAAGACGAGCAGCGACAGAGCGAGCGTGAAGATCGGCGTCAGCCCGCGCTCCAGATTGAGCCGGTTGACCAGGATGAGGATCATCCAGCCACCGGCGAGACCGGCGACGAAGCCGATGCCGATCTGCTGGAGAAACATGATCAGGAAGCGGCGATCCACGGACTCCAGACCTTGGCCCGCCGACAGAAGTTCGACCAGCGCGATCGCCAGGAAGATGGCCATCGGGTCGTTCGATCCCGACTCGATCTCCAGCGTGGCGCGCACGCGCTCGCGGATGTTGATGCCGCCGATCCGAAGCAGGAAGAACACCGCCGCGGCGTCCGTGGAGCCGACGATCGCGCCAAGAAGAATGCCTTCGAGCCAGGACAGGTCGAGCAGATAGACCGCCGCCGCACCGAAAATCGCCGTGGTCAGGGCGACGCCCAGCGTTGCGAGCACCAGGGCCGGGGCAGCGGCATTGCGGAACGATTGCAGCGATGTACCGAAGCCGCTGTCGAACAGGATGACGGCGAGCGCGATCGAGCCGATGAAATAGGCGAGCGGCGCATTATCGAAATCGAGGCCCAGCCCGTCGACGCCGGCGAGCAGGCCGATCGACAGGAAGAGCAGGAGCAGGGGAGCGCCGAAGCGAAAGGCGAGAAGGCTGGAAAAGGCGGCCAGCAGGATGAGGCCGGTGCCGATCAGGATCACGACATAAAGAGAGTCCAGCATTCACCGATTTTCGCGTTCGGGGAGAAGGAGCGCCGCCGTGGGAAGCGGTGTCCTAACAATATGCCAGAGCCGGGCGCCGACCAGAGCCAAAACGGGATGGTCGGGCTGCAAAATGCAAAACGGGCCGCGCAAGGCGGCCCGTCCGTCGCAAAAGCTGTGTCCGCCGGATGGCGGCGACGCTTCAGCCGGCGTTGGCCAGCGCGATCGCGGTGTCCGACATGCGGCTCGAGAAGCCCCACTCGTTGTCGTACCACGACATGATGCGCACCATGTTGCCGTCGATCACCTTCGTGCCGTCCATGTGGAAGATCGAAGAGTGCGGATCGTGGTTGAAATCGCTCGAAACGTTCTTGTCGTAGGTGTAGCCGAGAACGCCCTTCAGCGGGCCGTCGGCCGCAGCCTTGATCGCGGCCTGAATCTCCTCGACCGTGGTCGCCTTCTTGGCGATGAACTTGAAGTCGACGACCGACACGTTCGGGGTCGGCACGCGGATGGAAACGCCATCCAGGCGGCCCTTCAGCTCAGGCAGCACGAGAGCGACGGCCTTCGCGGCACCGGTGGTGGTCGGGATCATCGACAGCGCCGCGGCGCGGCCCCGGTAGAGGTCCTTGTGCAGCGTGTCGAGCGTCGGCTGATCACCCGTGTAGGAGTGGATCGTCGTCATGAAGCCCTTGTCGATGCCGACGGCGTCGTTGAGCACCTTGGCGACCGGGGCAAGACAGTTGGTCGTGCACGAGGCGTTGGAGATGATCTTGTCCTCGGCCGTCAGTGTTCCGTGGTTGACGCCGTAGACGATGGTCTTCTCGCCGCCCTCGGAGCTCTTCAGCGGACCGGAGATCAGCACCTTCTTGGCGCCGGCTTCCAGATGGGCGGAGGCCTTCGCCGGATCGGTGAAGATGCCGGTGCACTCCAGCGCCACGTCGACGTCGAGTTCCTTCCAGGGGAGCTCCTTCGGGTCGCGGATCGCGGTGACCTTCATCGGCCCCTGGCCGACGTCGATCGTATCGCCTTCGACCTTCACGTCGAAGGGGAAACGGCCATGGACGGAGTCGTAGCGGATGAGGTGAGCGTTGGTCTCGACCGGCCCGAGATCGTTGATGGCCACGACCTGGATGTCCTTGCGACCCTGCTCGAGGATGGCCCTGAGCGTCAGGCGACCAATGCGGCCGAAGCCGTTGATAGCAACGCGAACTGCCATTGTGTTTCTCCTTCGGTGTGTATCTCGCACGCGACGAGCCCCATTGAGCAGCCCGTCAAGGATGACTTGAAAGACCTAAATGCGAGGCGATCGCATCCGGCAATCGTCGGCAAGCCGTCTAGGCGCATTTACTGAGCGTGTAAAGCGCGCAGAAAGACGCGGTCTAATCGTTTTTATTCCGTTCAGCCTTGACCGCGGCGACGACCGCATCGGCCGTGATTCCGAAGTGCTCGTAGAGGTCGTCGATCTTGCCGCTGGCGCCGAAGCCGGTCATGCCGACGAAGATCCCGTCCTCGCCGATGAAGCGCTCCCAGCCCTGCTTGATGGCGGCTTCGATCGCCACCCGGATCGTACCCCTCGCCACGATGGACGCCTGGTATTCGGGGCTCTGCGATTCGAACAGCTCGAAGCACGGCACCGAAACGACGCGGGTGGCGATGCCGTCGGCTTCCAGCTTCTTGGCGGCATCGACGGCGATCGATACCTCCGAACCGGTGGAGAAGAGGGTCACCGCGGCATCGCTCGATGCTGCGACAAGTTCGTAGGCGCCACGCGCCGACAGGTTCGCATCGCTCGCCTCGAGGCGCACCGTCGGCAGGTTCTGGCGCGACAGCGCCAGAAGCGAGGGCGCATTCTTCGTTTCGAGCGCGATCTGCCAGCATTCGGCGGTCTCGACCACGTCGGCGGGACGGAAGACCTGGAGCTTGGGCATGGCGCGCAGCGCTGCTAGGTGCTCCACCGGCTGGTGCGTCGGCCCATCCTCGCCAAGCCCGATCGAATCGTGGGTCATGACGTAGACGACGCGGATGCCCATCAGTGACGACAGGCGGATCGAGCCGCGGCAATAGTCGGAAAAGGTCAGGAAGGTGCCGGAATAGGGGATCAGCCCACCGTGCAGCGCGATGCCGTTCATCGCCGCCGCCATGCCGTGCTCGCGGATGCCGTAGTGCACGTAGCGACCGTCGAAGGCGCCGGGGGCGATCTCCTTGAGCTGCTTGGTGAGCGTGTTGTTGGACGGGGTCAGGTCGGCCGAGCCGCCGACTGTCTCGGGCAGCACCTCGTTGATCACGTCGAGCGCCATCTCTGACGCCTTGCGGCTGGCGACCTTCGGCTTGTCCTCGACGAGCTGAGCCTTGTACTTGGCGATCGCCTTGGCGAAGCCGCTCGGCAGGTCGCCGCGCATCCGCCGCTCGAACTCGCCGCGCGTCTCCGGATCGAGCGCCGCCAGGCGCTTCTCCCAGTCCTTGCGCTTGGTCACCGAACGCAGACCGGCGAGCCGCCATTGGTCGAGCACGTCGGAGGGAACCTCGAACGGCCCGTATTCCCAGCCGAGTGCCTCACGCGTCGCCTTCACCTCGTCGGCGCCGAGCGGCGAACCGTGCGACTTCGACGTCCCGGCCTTTTTCGGCGCGCCGTAGCCGATGGTCGTCTTGCAGGCGATCAGCGTCGGGCGGTCGCTCTGGCGCGCCTCCTCGATGGCGCGGGCGATGTCGTCATAGTCGTGGCCGTCGCACGACAGCGTGTTCCAATGGCTGGCGGCGAACCGGCCGAGCTGGTCGGTCGAGTCGGAGAGGTCAAGCTTGCCGTCGATGGAGATGCCGTTGTTGTCCCACAGCACGATCAGCTTCGAAAGCCGCAGATGGCCCGCGAGCGCGATCGCCTCCTGGCTGATGCCCTCCATCAAGTCGCCATCGCTGGCGATCACGTAGGTGTAGTGATCGACGACGTCGTCGCCGAACTGGGCGTTGAGAATGCGCTCGGCGAGCGCGAAGCCGACCGAATTGCCGACGCCCTGGCCGAGCGGGCCGGTCGTGGTCTCGATGCCTGCGGCGTGGCCGTATTCGGGATGGCCGGCGGTCTTCGAGCCGAGCTGGCGGAAGCGCTTGATGTCCTCGATGCCGATATCCTCGTAGCCGGTCAGGTAGAGCAGGCTGTAGAGCAGCATCGAGCCGTGCCCGGCGGAGAAGACGAAGCGGTCGCGGTCGGGCCAGTCGGGCGTCTTGGGATCGAAGGTCAGAAAGCGGGACACGAGGACCGTGGCGACGTCCGCGGCCCCCATGGGCAGCCCGGGGTGGCCCGAATTCGCCGCCTCGACGGCATCGGCCGCCAGGAAGCGGATCGCATTGGCCATCCGTCGAAGCTTGTCGTGAGACATCATGCTGAACTCTCTGTCGGTGGCTGGAAAAGAGCCTCTTGGCCCTGTTGTTTGGTCGGCAGACATCATAAGGCCCCGACGCTGTCAACAAAAGCGCCAGAGCGGCGATCGTGGCCCCGGATAATTTCTGTTGGGCAGGCAGTGGCTTATTGTTGAAAGCGACATTGATGGTTGCACGTCGCGGCCGAATGGCGCAGGGATACAGGCATGCCGTGGTCACGGTCTCATAGGATTCTTTCGCCGGTTCGCGTGTGATGCCAGGGGGAACGGACATTTCCGCTAAGGAAACGCTCGAAGATGCGACGGGACGCCTGGCGACGGCGATCAAGCGCCTGGAAGGGGTCGTCGACGACAAGCTGCAAAGCGGCGCTTTGGCCTTCGACGCCAACGAAGAACTGCAGCGCATGGCCGCCGACCGGGCGAAGCTTGCGGGACAGCTCGACGCGGCGCTGGCGCGCGGCGAGCGCCTGGAGCAGGCGAATCGCGAGGTCTCCAAGCGCCTGGTGAGCGTGATGGAGACGATCCGCGTCGTGCTCAATCGCCACAAATCCGGATAGTGGGCAGAGGTCGAGGGTGTAGGGTGCCTCAAGTTGTCGTCACCATCGATGGAAAGACCTACCGCATGGCCTGCGCGGAAGGCGAGGAAGAGCATCTCGCCGAGCTGGCCCGCGATGTCGACGGCCGCATCGCCGAACTGCGGACGGGCTTCGGCGAGATCGGCGATCAGCGCCTGACGGTGATGGCCGCCATCATGGCGGTCGACGAACTGTCCGAAATCCGCGGACGGATGGCGGATCTAGAAGAACGGCTCGCGGCGGCGCAGGCGGCCAGCGGGTCGCCGGAGAACAGGGCCGACACCGACGCCGAGATCGCCCGCCAACTCAACGACGCCGCGGCCTCGATCGAGCGCATCGCCGGCAAGCTGGCCAGCGTCGGCGACTGACATCGGCTTATTTCATGGCCGCCCCCTGGCGCTGGGCCCATGGTCGGCCTATCTTTGGCGTCGGCGGGCTGCGCGGTACGACAGGCGTAACTTTTCCCCGGGGCCTTAGTCATTCCGAAGGGAGCTGTCCCTGACTCGGCCCGTGGGCCGGGATATACGGCGCCCACCTACTTTGTAGGTTCCCGGGATCGACTTCGACCATCGGCCGAGGTGGCTCGCCAACTTCCTTCTTCCCTCTGATTCGACGGGCCGACGTGGTTGACGCGGCGGCGCGCGCCTGCGAACGAATCCGCATGACGGTCTCCTCGGCTCTCTCCCAGGACAAGGCGCGCGTGCGGCGCGAGGCGCTCGTCCGCCGCGACGGGCTCGATGCCGCCTATCGCGCCGAGGCTTCGCTGGCCATCGCAGCACGCTGTGATCAGGATCTCGCTTTCGAAGCCGGCACCGGCATCGCGGGATTTCTGCCGATCCGCTCCGAAATCGATCCGCGGCCGCTGATGGCGATGCTGGAAGCGCGCGGCGCCCGGATCGCGGTGCCGGCGATCGTCGACGATGCCCTGCAATTTCGCGAGCATGTTCAGGGCGTGGAACTCGTCCCCCAGGGCTTCGGCACCTTCGCGCCGGGCCCGGCGAGCGCGACGATCGAGCCCGCCATCCTGCTGATGCCGCTCGCCGCCTTCGATCGGCGGGGCGGACGCATCGGCTATGGACGGGCATTCTACGACCGGGCCGTCGCCGCTCTGCGGGCCAAGGGGTTCGATCCGTTTCTCGTCGGCCTCGGCTTTGCCGTCCAGGAGGTGGACCACGTGCCCACGGAGCCGCACGACGTGCCGCTCGGCCTCGTCGTCACGGAACGCGAATCGATCCGCCCATCGCCGCGCCCCACCACTGACCGCTGATGCCGCCGGGGCTCGCGGTCGGGCCACCGACGGCGCGGCGTTCCGGCAGAGGGGCCGCGACGATCATCGCCCAGTAATGGGTGCCGCCCGCCGCCGGGCGCGCCGCTGCCAGGCCGACATGGATGGCGCGCTTGTTCAGCAAATTCTCGCGATGATGCGGCGAGTTTTCCCAGCCGATCAAGGCGTCGTGGAAGGTCAGGTAACCGCGCCCGAGATTTTCCGACGTCGCCTGCCACTGATAGCCATGCGATTCGATCCGGGAGGGCAGTTTGCCGTCGATATCGTGGTCCATATGGTCGACGGCGGCCATCGTTTCGGCCTGGGCTTCGGCCGCGTCCTGCAGATGCGGTTCGAAGGTGAGGGGGCCGAGGCCGTTCTGCGAGCGGAAGGCGTTGATTTCGGCCAGCGCCTGGGTTCGATCGAAGGCGACGGGGCTGGTCGGTCCGCGATCGCGAAAACTTGCACAGCCCGCCAGCAAGGCGATGCAGGCAAGGCAGGCGAGCGCCGATGTCAGGAGAGCATGGGGTCGATGAAGCATGAGAACGATGTCGGATCGGAGGCTGGTGCCTAGCTGACGCCTTTGTCTTATCGCTCCTATAGGGATATGGCGCGAACAAGGCGTCCACGAGCGGCGATGGCCGTAACGTTGGAAAGTCGAATCGACGTTCGAATCCCCTCGACCGCGTCAGAGGCCGGTGCGAGGGGATGCAAATGTCGCAAGCGGACCACTAGCTGTCGTGGATGCAACGGTCGACGAGAAGGATATTGCCGTGATCGAACTCTACACCTGGACGACGCCGAACGGCGAAAAGCCGATCATCATGCTGGAAGAGGTGAAGCTCGACTACGAGCTGCACATGGTGAATATCGGCGCGGACGAGCAAAGGCGGCCCGAGTTTCTCGCCATCAGCCCCAACGGCAAGATCCCAGCGATCGTCGACAAGGACGACGAGACCGGCATTCCCATTTTCGAGTCCGGCGCGATCCTCGTCTACCTTGCCGAGAAGGCGGGGCAGCTGCTTCCCGCGTCCGGGGAGGAGCGGGCCGAGACTCTGTCCTGGACTTTCTTCCAGGCCGGTCACATCGGGCCGATGCTGGGCCAGTGGTTCCACTTCAAGAACCGCGACGAGCCGATCGCCTACGCCGTCGAGCGATTCCGCACCGAATCGCTCAGGTCGATGGGGGTGCTGAACGAACGGCTGAAGGATCGGGATTTCCTCACCGGCACCTATTCGATCGCCGACGTCATGAACTTCAGTTGGGTGAAGGGCGGCATGGCAGGACTGAAGGACTACGGCACCGGCGATTTCACGGCGCTTGCGGCCTGGGTCGAGCGCATCGGCGCCCGTCCCGCGGTCAAGCAGGCGCTGGAGAAGCTCGCCGCCGCCAAGCGCGAGCACGAGTGATGCGGTTCCTCTTCCTGGGCGACATGGTGGGGCGCACCGGCCGCACGGCCGTCTTCAACCGGTTGCCGGGTCTGGTTTCGGACTTCAAGCTCGATTTCGTGGTGGTCAACGGCGAGAACGCGGCCGGCGGCTTCGGCATCACCGAGGACATCTTCTCGCGCACCCTGGAGGCGGGGGCCGATGTGGTGACCACCGGCAATCACGTCTGGGACCAGAAGGAAGCGCTCAGCTTCGCGCCGCGCGCCGAACGCTTCCTGCGGCCCGCCAATTTTCCAGCCTCGACCCCCGGCCACGGCTCGGGGCTCTACGAGGCCCGGAACGGCGCGCGCGTTCTCGTCGCCAACATCATGGGGCGCGTCTTCATGGCCCCGGATCTGGACGACCCGTTCCGCACCGCTGCCGATGTGGTCGAGGCCTGTCCGCTGGGCGAGCAGGCGGATGCGGCGATCGTCGATTTCCATGCCGAGGCAACCAGCGAGAAGATCGCCATGGGGCACTTCCTGGACGGACGGGTCAGCGTCGTGGTCGGCACCCACACCCACGTGCCGACGGCCGACCATCAGATCCTGCCGGGCGGCACCGCCTTCCAGTCCGATGCCGGCATGTGCGGCGATTACGATTCCTCCCTCGGCATGGACAAGGAGGAGCCGCTGAACCGCTTCGTGACGAAGATCTCGCAGCGGCGCATGGAGGCGGCCAGCGGCCCGGCCACGATCTGCGGTCTGGCCGTCGAGATCTCCAATCGCACCGGTCTGGCCGAGCGCGTCGCGCCGCTCAGGCTCGGGCCACGGCTCGACGAGACGGTGCCGGATTTCTGGTGAGCGGAGGCCTTGTGCTGGGCGCAATTCTTCCCATCTAGCCAGCGCCGGTTCCTCGTGCCTCGGGACGTCCGATGCCTGACATGTTCGCCTTCCTCGCCGATCCGGCAGCCTATGCCGCCCTCGTGACGCTGGTCGTCATGGAGATCGTGCTCGGCATCGACAATCTCGTCTTCATCTCGATCCTGACCAACAAACTGCCCGCCGATCAGCGCGGCCGCGCCAGACGGATCGGCATCTCGCTGGCGCTCATTCTTCGCCTCGGCCTGCTCTCGATGGTCTTCGTCATCGTGCATCTGACCGATCCGCTATTTGAACTGTTCGGTCACGGCTTTTCCTGGCGCGATCTCATTCTCATTGCCGGCGGCCTGTTCCTGGTGTGGAAGGCGACGCGCGAGATCCATCATTCCGTCGACCCTGCCGACGGGCCCGAGGACATGGTGGGCGGCAAGGTGGCGATAGGCTTCGGCGCGGCGATCGTCCAGATCCTGATCCTGGACCTGGTGTTCTCGATCGATTCGATCATCACCGCTGTCGGCATGACCGACGAGGTGGGGATCATGATGATCGCGGTTGTTCTCGCCGTCATCGCGATGATGATCGCCTCGGGGCCGCTGTCGCGCTTCATCGCCGCCAATCCGACCATCGTCATGCTCGCGCTCGGCTTCCTTTTGATGATCGGCATGACGCTGATCGCCGATGGCTTCGGCTTCCACGTGCCCAAGGGCTATATCTACGCCGCGATGGCGTTTTCCGCTCTGGTGGAAGGGCTCAACATGCTGGCGCGCCGCAAGCGGCGGAAGGACGAGAAGCAGGGGATTCCTCCGGCGCATTGAAGGCCATGGCCCTGCGCCGGCGCCGCGCCGATGCCCGGCAGAAGCGGCATGTCGCCGCCCGGCTTGGGGTTCGAACTGGCATCCTGGCTCGGTAGCGCTAGGATTGGGACCACCGGCCGCCCAGAAGCGTAATCAGAGAGTGCCATGTCGAACACCGTCCCCGAACAGCCGCCTGAAACGCCGCAGGACATGTGGTGGCTGCATGTCGACGGCCAATCCTATGGACCCTATGGACGCCACGACGTCGAGATGCTGCTCAACGAGGGGCGGATCGGTTACGACACGCTGGTCTACGACCAGGCGGGCGAAAGCTGGCGTCCGATGGTCGAGATCGACGGCTTGAAAGACCTCTACCGCGGCCCTCCGATCGAAGCGGCGCGTCCCTCTTCTCCTGCGGTCGAACCGACCGACGAGCGCAAGGCGTCCGTCGACGAACGCCTGTTCGGCCGCGAAGCGCGCCCGCCGCGGGACGACGCGTTTCGGCCGGCTCGCTCGGTCGAGCGGACGACGGCACAGCACCGTCCGGTCAGCGCGGGCCTGCCCCAGAACCATCGATTCGCCGGGTTCTGGATCCGCTTCGCGGCCTATTGCATCGATACGCTGATCCTTATCGCGATCGCTGCGCTGATGGGCGGAGTGCTCGGCAGCATGCTGGCGGTTCAATCGACGTCCGAGACCATCGACGGCGACATCGAGCAGCTGGCCCCGATCCTCAATCTCGTCGGCATTGCGATCAACGTCGCCTATTACGTGCTGCTGCACGGCGGCCCCTGGCAGGCCACGGTCGGCAAGCGCGCGCTCGGCCTGCGGGTCATCAAGCGGGACGGCGGGAGGCTCGGCTACGGGCTTGCCTTCGCCCGCTGGCTGGCGATGCTCGTATCGTCCTTCACCTTGCTCATCGGCTTCTTCATGGCCGGTTGGACCGAACAGAAGCGCGCCCTGCACGACATGATCTGCTCGACCCGCGTCATCTATGACGACAGGTGCCGATAGACCACGAAGCCTCGGGCGGACAGAAACGAGCTTCGAAACGGCCTTCTGCGCTCGAAGTCGTCTGCCCGAACGCTAACTGAATGGCTCACTGACGACGAAGATGTCGAGTGTTGGCCATGCCGGCAGACAAAACGCGGCTCACGGTCCCGGAACAGGGGTCATACCCCAGCTTTTGGCGAATTCGCATCGACGGCCGACCGGACGCCCTTTACGGCCGGAGGGCGATAGCGTTGCTGCTCGATCAGGGGACAATCGATTACAGCACGCCCGTCTTTGATCCCGTCGCTGGAGCCTGGCGATCGATTGTCGACATCGAGCCGCTGAAGCATCTCATTTGGGGGTCGACGTCGGAGGAAGAAGCCGCAGGTCCGGCGCCACAACCTGTCGCTCCAACGGTTGCCGATCTTTATCGGTTCGCAGGTTTTTGGATCCGCATCGCGGCCTGGATCATCGACCTTGCGGTGATCTTCCTAGCGTTTGTGGTGCTCGCAGTCGCCGTTACTTACGCAATCGACTTGGCCCCGGCATCTGACCTGATCGACCTCTATCCGGCAGACCTGGAATTGGTGTACGGGCTGCTGTGTGTCTTGGCTATGATCGGCTACTATGTCGTACTGCACGGCGGTCCAAGGCAGGCGACGTTCGGAAAACGCGCCGTTGGCATTCGCGTCATCAAGTTCAATGGAGAAGATGTCGGCTATGGCTTGGCATTGCTTCGTTGGATATGCATGGCGCTCTCGCTGATGAGCTTTTTATGCTTTATCTTCATGAATAATTGGAATCGCTATAAAATTACTATGCACGATTACTTCTGTTCGACCTTCGTCGTCTACGACGACTGGCGCGGCTGAAAAGCTCGCGACCGCCGGGCAGGCACCCCGACTGCATGTCACTCCGGCTTGTGGCAGACAGCTTCGATGTTGTTGCCGTCTGGATCGAAGACGAAGGCACCATAGTAGTTCGAGTGGTAATGCGGACGCAGGCCCGGCGCCCCGTTGTCACGGCCGCCCGCTTCGAGCGCCGCGGCGTGGAAGGCATCGACCGCGGCCCTGTCCGGCGCGCTGAAGGCGACATGGACCGCCGTTGCCGGCATCGGCCCGTTGCCGATCCAGAACCATGGCTTGCCGTCCTTGCCGAAACCGGCAAAGCCGCCGGCCTCGTCGCCGTCCATCACGACGGTCATGCCGAGTGGCGCCAGCGCCGCCTCATAGAATGCCCTGGCTCGGGCGAAATCCTTGACTGCAAAACCGACGTGATCGAGCATCGGACCCTCCACGAGGCCAAGAGGTCTCGACAGGCACCGGGCCGGGCCCCTGCGGCGATGCCGTCAGACACCCTGCAGAATTATCACGGTCGGCCGGTCCGGCAATGAGCGCATTGACACGGTGAAGCTCCGGGAGCCGAGCTGTTCGACGGCAAAGTCCGGCAACTGGTCGACGAAGCGCTGGATCGGGCCGGCGAAGCGATGCATCGGCAGGATGATCGACGAGCGCAGGCGCTCGGCGATTTCGCCCATGCCCTCCTGACTGAGCGTCATTGATCCGTCGACCGGCACCATGACGATGTCGAGCCGGCCGATCGCCGCAAAATCCTCGTCGGTGAGCCGGTGGTGGAGATGCCCGAGATGGCCGATGCAGAGGCCGGCGATCTCGAAGACGAAGATCGAATTGCCGTCGCGCTCCATCGCGCCGCCGAAGCTGCGGATGTCGGTGGGCACGTTGCGGACGTAGACGTCGTCGACGGTGAGCGCGTGATGCGCCGCGCCGCCCTCGGGATTCCAGCCGCGTAGCACGTAATCGATGCCGGGATCGGGAAAGTTCGTGTAGTGCGAACTGTGCGCCTTGTTCATCGTGACGATGGTGGGCAGCCCGCCGGGAATGGTGACGCCCGCATAGTCGGTGGCGATGCGCACGCCGCCGGCGCTTTCGATCAGATAGGTCGAGTGCTGCACATAGGTGATCTCGACTTCGTCACGCTGCAACGCTGCCAGTCGCAGCGGCGCCGCGTCCCGATCGGGCTCGAAGGAGGCGAAGGTCGCCTGCGGAAGCCGGTCGGCGAGCGCGTAGCAGGTGCTCGGGACCATTTGCGCCGAAGCGGGGACGGCCGGCAAGAGCGCCAGGACCAGGGCGATGAAACGGTAGACCATGCGCGGGCCTCGCGGTTCGTGGGGCTGCAGGCATTCCCACCAAGCCTACCATCGCGCCGCGCGCCGGCCGTTCATATTCGAGTGAAGCGTGCGGACCTCAGTTCTTGAGCTGGTCTTCGACGTCCTCGCCGGGCAGGGCATCTGCAGGAGCCGTCGGCCCCTTGAGCATGACGCCGTTCAGTTTCACCGATCCGTCCGGCGCCGCCTCGATCAGCCAGCGCACGCTGCCGTCCTGCTGCGTCTCGGCAAACCCCTTGGCCATGGAGACGAAGCCCAGCGCCTGGAAGGCCTGCTGATTGTCCGGGCCGGCCTGCTGCAGGCTGGTCATCACGGCGTCCAGCCCCTCGGCCCTGACGTCCACCGTCGCCTGCGGCGTCGCGTCGGAGAACCCGATCTCGCCGGAAACGGAAATGCGGTAGTCCTGCCCGACGATACGCGATGGTTCGATGATCACATGCGGCGGGGTGTCCCGGAACAGAGCCTCGATCTGCGCCTTGGCGTCTTCCGACAGAGGCGACGACCGGTTCAGGTCGAAATCCTCGATCGCCAATCGCACGGGCGTATCGAGATCCGTGTCGTCGAGACTGAGAGCCAGTTCGAGATCGGACGGTATGAGCGAGAGCGCCCAAGGCGGCACCTGGTCCGATGAGGTGGCGAAACCCTCGGCGCCGAGGGTGTAGGTGTAGCGTCCGGCGGTCTCGATGCCGTCGGCGACAAGACGACCATACGCCTTGTCGACCGAGAATTGGCCGGCCGGCGTCTCGACGTCCATCCCGTTGAAGGCAAACGTGCCGTCCATCGTATCCCAGAGCGGGAGAAGCGCGCGCAGCTTGTCCTTCAACTCGTCCTGGGAGGCTTGCAGATCCTCCTTGGCAGCATGAGCGAGGACGAAGCTGTAGACGTCGAGGACGGCTCGGCTTTTCAGCGCCTTGCCGCTGCCCTCGGCGTCGAGGCTCGCTGCTTTCAGCACGATGGGCACGGTCTGATCCGGATTGGTCGGATCGACCGCCATGTCCATGTGCTCGGAGAAATCCTCGACGGTCTGGGAGTAGACGAAATCGACCGCACCCTGGCCGGCTTCGGTCGCGGTCATGTCGAAGGTTTGAGGGCCTGTCGTCGCCGTCACTTCGCCGCTGACGTCCGTCTGCCGCATTTCGGTCTTCCCGACGGTGCCCGACAGGGACCGGAAGGTGGCCAGGGCGGGCGAATAGACGCCCGAGAAATCGATCGCGCCGAGGTCGTAGTCGATCGACGAGTCGCGGCCGCCATAGGCGAGCCCATAGCTGAACGACATGGGATCTTTGCTCTCCACCAGCCAATTGCCGTCCGCCTGCTCACTGATGTGGAACGACCAGGCCGGGATCGTCACATCGGCGGTAAAGGCCAAAGGCTCCGCCGCGCCGTCGGCCGGCTTCGTCGCGTCGTCGGAACCCGACGCCACGGAATAGGTCGTGTCGATGGCGACGGTGACGCGATAGCCCGAGGCGTCCGGCTCGACCGTGACGTACCCCTTGTCGAACGCTTGCGGGCTGATGACTTGGGCGAGATCAGCGCGCAGCTTTTCCGCGCCGGCTTCCGTGCCTGGTTTTGTCGCAGAAGCGTCCTGTGCCAGCGCTGGCGAAGCACAGGCGAAGGCAGCGGTCAGTATGATCGTGCGATGGACGAGCATGGGTTCCTCCCGACGGCTGTCGCTGCCGCATCTAGAGCATCGGTCGACAGACTGACAGTCAACCGGTCGGTGTATAGCAGGCACGCGCAGCAGTTGCGCAAGCCCGAATGGCCGGGAATGGCAAACGAAATGAAAAGAGGTCTGTTTACGAGCGCTTCTGGACGTTTCGCCTCGTCTTTTCTATATGTCGGCCACTTTCAGCACGATCGACCGGACACTCTATGGCTGGCCATTCACAGTTCAAGAACATCATGCATCGCAAGGGCCGGCAGGACGCGGCCCGTTCGAAGCTCTTCTCCAAGCTGGCGCGCGAGATCACCGTGGCGGCCAAGACCGGCACGCCCGATCCCGACATGAACCCGCGCCTGCGCCTGGCGGTGAACAACGCCAAGGCGCAGTCGATGCCGAAGGACAACATCGAGCGGGCGATCAAGAAGGCGTCGGCCGCCGAGGGCGAGAACTACGAGGAAGTGCGCTACGAGGGCTACGGGCCGGGCGGCGTTGCGGTGATCGTCGAGGCGCTCACCGACAACCGCAACCGCACCGCCTCCAACGTGCGCTCCTACTTTACCAAGTCGGGCGGCTCGCTCGGCGAGACCGGCTCGGTGTCGTTCATGTTCGATCGGGTGGGGGAAATCGTCTACCCCGTCGACGCGGGGGACGCCGACGCCGTGATGGAAGCGGCCATCGAGGCCGGAGCCGACGACGTGGAGTCGAGCGAGGACGGCCACACGATCATCACGGCTTTCGAGGACCTTGGCGACGTCGCCAAGGCGCTCGAGGCCTCGCTCGGCGAAGCCGAGAGCGTCAAGGCGATCTGGCGGCCGCAGACTGGCACGCCGGTCGACGAAGAGAAGGCGCAATCAGTGATGCGTCTGATCGCCAATCTCGACGACGACGACGACGTGCAGAACGTCTATGCCAATTTCGAGGTCGACGACGAAGTGATGGCGCGGCTTTCGGCCGCCTGATCCCAAGTCCGGCTCAAGCGAACAGGATCCAGCGGCGGCCGACCGGCCGCCGTTTTGCGTTCAGCCCGCACTTGCTCCGGAACGGGGCGGATCGGTAATCCCGGTATCCTCATAGATCTCGGCCAGCGGCAATTCCGCGTCGATCTCCGGCAGCGCGATTTCCGCGCTCAGCCCTTCGACGATCTGCGAGCGCCAGCCTTCGGCGTGACGGCGCCAAACGATGATCTCGGCCGACTCGGATGCGATCAACAGCACGACGGCAATGCTCTCGTGCTCCTTATACTCTTCGACCTTGCGAAAGCGGTCGAATGCCATGGTTGAGGGTGACAGAACTTCGATCAGGACTCGCGGTTCAGCCGCTTCGAGTGAACGGCTCTGACCGCGCTTGCAATCCACCAAGATGTCTGGTCGGCGAACATTGCCGTTCGGATTTCGGACGGCAATGTCGTCAGTGTGAGGCCGGCAGGGCTTTCCACGCAGCTGATTGGCGAGCAGACGCAAAACATTAACGACGATATCGTCATGCCGAAGCGATGCGCCGGTCATCGCCTTCGGCGTCAGGACGGGAAAGCCGTCGACAAGCTCGTAGTTCCGGTCCCGCTCGGCCTGCCAGACGAAGAACTCGTCGGGTGTCATCCGTCGCTGCTGGATCGCTTCGCTCATGCGCGTGCTCCGATCGTGGCGACAGCAGGATACCACTCAATGTCGGACGAGGTGAAGGCGAAGGCCGAAAGGATCAAAGCGTCTCGGCCTGCCTCGCCTCTGCGGCAGGAATGATCGCCTCGGACACCAGTCGATGGAGTTCGCGGACATAGCCGCCACGGCCCGAGGGATGCGTTTCGTCGGAGGTGATCGCGACGGTCAGCGCCAGGTCCGGCACCACATAGATCATCTGTCCGCCATAACCCCAGCCATAGCGCACGGCGTGGCCGGCGAACCGATCGAGAAACCAGCCGTAGCCGTAAGCAACGCCGGTAAAGCGGGAGCGTGTGCGCGGCTTCCATGACTTCTCGATCCAGTCTCGCGGGATGATCCTGTTGCCGTCGGCATCCTGGCCGCCGCGACGGTAGATCTCGCCGAAGACCAGCAGAGAGCGCGGGCTCATCGCCATCTGGTTGCCGCCGAGATAGATGCCCTGGGGATCCCGCTCCCAATCGGCGATCCGAACGCTTTCCGGCAGCCAATCCCGCGCCAGATCCAGCGTCGAGCGCCCGCTTCGTCGCGACAGGATCGCCGACAACAGATGGCTGTTGCCGGTGGAATAGAGCATCGCGCCGCCTGGCTCGTCGTCGAACGGGCGCGACAGAGCGAAGCGGACCCAGTTGGCGCTGGCGATCCATCGCCCGTAGTTGCCGCCCGACGTGCGCTCCAGCCCCGCCTGCATCGATAGGAGATTGCCGATCGTGATCTCTCGAAGCCTCGGATCGGGATCGTCGGGCAGGTCGTTTGCCAGCAGCGGGGCAATCGTCTGGTCGGGTCCTTCGAGGACGCCCTCGTCGATGGCGATGCCGACCAAGGCCGAGATGACCGACTTCGAAGCGGACTTGATATTGGTCGGCGCTGTCGTGGAATGGCCGCGAAAGCCCTCCTCGATCACCGTCTCGCCGTGCTGGGCGACGATCAGCGTTTCGAGCGGGGCAAGTCCGCGAGCCCTTTCCACCGCTTGATCGAAATCGGCGGGGGCGTCGTTTTGGGGAAGGCTTGGGCTGCCCTCCTGGGCAAGGCCCGGGGCGACATACAGTGCGGCCGTGCCAGCCAGCAGGCCGGACAGTGCGCGACGACGGGTCAGGGATCGGGCAAGGGTCATGGGGGCCGAGATGGGGGCGCGTACGCCGGGCGAATAGGCGAGGTCACTGTCAGTTGATCGTTCGCCAGGATCGATTTCCAGTCGAAAGCGCCGGCGTATCGCGCGGAAGGCATGACGCGTTTCTCTTATGTTCACTTTTTGTCTGTCTTGTTCTGGTCGATTCGAACCGACTCGGCTA
Source organism: Consotaella aegiceratis (assembly GCF_036541425.1). Lineage (NCBI taxonomy): Bacteria > Pseudomonadati > Pseudomonadota > Alphaproteobacteria > Hyphomicrobiales > Aurantimonadaceae > Consotaella > Consotaella aegiceratis. The sequence goes on along the minus strand of NZ_JAZHFT010000020.1, from coordinate 45,551 downwards.
GGAATGGGAGATCAGTGAAATGGTGCAGGAGGCTCCCATTCGCGTCATCGGCATCGATCCGGGGCTCAGGCGGACGGGTTGGGGCGTGGTCGAAACGCTCGGCAACAGTCTGCGCTTCGTCGGTTCCGGCACCGTCACCTCGGATGCCACTCTGGACCTCGCCTCGCGCCTGCGGCAGCTGCATGACGGGCTTTCGGCGATCGTTCACGAGTTGCAGCCGGACGAGGCCGCGGTGGAGCAGACCTTCGTCAACAAGGACGCCACGGCGACCCTGAAGCTAGGCCAAGCCCGGGGTATCGCCATGCTGGTTCCGGCGCTCGCCGGGCTGCCGGTCTCCGAGTACGCTCCCAATGCCGTCAAGAAGACGGTGATCGGTGTCGGCCATGGCGACAAGAAGCAGATCCACATGATGGTGAAGGTGCTGATGCCCAAGGCGACCTTCGACACCGACGACGCGGCGGATGCATTGGCGATCGCCATCTGCCACAGCCATCACCGCCAGTCGGTCGCTGCACGCAGGGCGTTCGCTGGCTGATGTTCTTGACTTGTTCTTGTTGTGATCGTAGGTAATACCGAGGAGGTATTACCGATGCGTATTACGGAAAAGGGGCAGGTCACGATTCCCAAGGCAGTTCGGGATCACCTTGGCATCGGTCCCGGCAGCGAGGTGGATTTCATCATGACTCGCGAAGGTGTTCAGGTCGTCAAGCTCAACGGCGGCGATGGCCGGAGGCTGGGAGCTGAGGAGATCGAACGGCACCTGGCCAATATGCGCGGCACCATCGATACCGAGGGAATGGATGGACGCGCCTATATCGAGCGTTTGCGGGGGCCGCGTGACGACTTCGACGTTGGTTGATTCCAATATTCTGATCGATCTTCTGGGAACGGGGCCCCTGGCCCAAGGTTCGGTGGAAGCGCTTGTCGAAGCCTTCGGCCGTGGCGACATCGTTATCAGCGCCGTCGTCTGGGCTGAGATCGCCGTCCCTGGCCTTGCGGAAGAGCTTTTGCTCCAGAAGGTTTCGTGGCTGAGGCCACGGCGGGAGGCGTTGCCGTTCGAGGCGGCCTTTCCGGCTGGCTTGGCGCACCGGCGATACCGCGAACGCGGCGGGCGGAGAGAGCGCACGCTTCCCGATTTCCTGATCGGCGCCCACGCCCTGATCCGCGGCCATTGCTTGCTGACGCGCGACGCTTCGCGTTACCGTTCCTACTTCCCCGAATTGGACATCATTTCTCCGGACACGCATCCATGATCGGCAAGTTGAAAGGGACCGTCGACGAGATCGGCGAGGACCATGTGGTGGTCGACGTCCACGGCGTCGGCTACGTCGCCTTCTGCGGCGCACGAACGCTCGCGACCCTGCCGAGCGAGGGCGAGGCGGTGACGCTGTTCATCGAGACCTATGTGCGCGAGGACATGATCCGGCTTTACGGTTTCGCCTCCGCCGTCGAGCGGGGCTGGTTCCGGCTGTTGCAAAACGTGCAGGGCGTCGGCGCCAAGGTGGCGCTCGCCGTCCTCGGCACGTTGTCGGCCGGCGATCTGGCCAACGCGGTGGCGCTCCAGGACAAGGCGATGGTGGCGCGCGCGCCGGGCGTTGGGCCGAAGGTCGCGGCCCGCATCGTCTCCGAGCTGAAGGATAAGGCTCCGGCCTTGTCGGGTGGCATCGAGGGACCGGCGATGAGCCTGAAGCGCGATCTCGGCGACGGTGCTGCGCCGGCTCCAGTCGCGGATGCGGTCTCGGCGCTCGCCAATCTCGGCTATTCGCGCGAGCAGGCGGCGGGCGCCGTCGCCGCGGCAGTAAAGAACGGCGGCGAGGGGGCGGACGCCGCAAAGCTCATTCGGCTGGGGCTGAAGGAGCTGAGCCGTTGAAACGTCAAGGGCGTGATCGTATGCTTACTTTTGGCCAAAATGTAAGGAGGCGGCCATGTTTCAGACGACGATAAGTTCAAAGGGACAGGTAACGGTTCCCAAGCCGATCCGTGACGCGTTGAACCTTCAGGAAGGCGATCGACTGGCGTTCGTCCTCGTCGACGGCGCAGCCGTGATTCAACCCCGCAATGGCGCCGTCGAGCCGTTGTTCGGAGCGTTGTCGTCCTATGGCGTCAAAGGAACGACCCTGTCGGACTACGATGCTGCCATCGGAGAGGGAATCGCCGACCATGTCGAAGGCACCGATGCGGAGCGCGGACGACGGCGTTCGGCCTGACTCATGGTGGGTATCGATACCAATATCCTTCTGAGAGCAGTTCTTGACGATGATCCCGTCCAGTCGCCCAAGGCGCACGCTTTTCTTGCCGCCCTGACCCTCGGTGATCCTGGCTACATTACCTTGCCGGTCGCGATGGAATTCTATTGGGTGCTGGTGACGCGCTATCGGGTTCCCAGCAGCGTCATTGCATCGCTGTTCTCACAGCTGTTCGCGGCCGCGACGATCGAATTCGCCAACCTCGATAGCCTCGTTGAGGCCTTGTACCGCTCGACCACGCAAAACGCCGATTTCGCCGATGCGGTCATCGCCGGCCTTGCGTGGCGCGCCGGGTGTGTGGCGACGATGACTTTCGATAAGCGAGCAGCGTCGCGTCTGCCCACCATGGAGCTTCTCGCATGAGCGAAACCTCCCGTCTTGTCTCGGCGGAAAAGCGCGGCGAGGACATCGACGCGACCTTGCGGCCGCAGCGGCTGGACGAGTTCGTGGGTCAGGCGAGCGCGCGGGCTAATCTCAAGGTCTTCATCGAGGCCGCCAAGGGTCGCGGCGAGGCGCTGGACCATGTGCTGTTCGTCGGGCCGCCGGGGCTGGGCAAGACGACGCTGGCCCAGATCATGGCCAAGGAGCTGGGCGTCAACTTCCGCTCCACCTCAGGCCCGGTGATCGCCAAAGCCGGCGATCTGGCGGCGCTGCTCACCAATCTGGAAGAGCGCGACGTGCTGTTCATCGACGAGATCCACCGGCTGAGTCCTGCGGTCGAGGAAATCCTCTATCCGGCGATGGAGGACTTTCAGCTCGACCTGATCATCGGCGAGGGACCGGCGGCCCGTTCGGTCAAGATCGATCTCTCCAAGTTCACGCTGGTCGCTGCCACCACGCGCCTCGGGCTGCTGACCACGCCCTTGCGCGACCGCTTCGGCATTCCGGTGCGGCTCAACTTCTATACGGTCGAGGAGCTGGAGCAGATCGTGGTGCGCGGCGCGCGCATCATGAACCTGCCATTGAAATCCGATGGCGCCCGGGAAATCGCCCGCCGGGCACGGGGCACGCCGCGCGTGGCCGGTCGGCTCCTGCGCCGGGTGCGCGACTTCGCCGACGTGGCCGGCGCCGAGGCCGTCGATCGTCGCATCGCCGACGAGGCGCTGTCGCGGCTCGAAGTCGACAGTTTGGGACTCGATCAGCTCGACCGGCGCTATCTCGACCTCATCGCGCTGAACTTCGGCGGCGGCCCTGTCGGCATCGAGACCATCGCCGCCGCCCTGTCGGAGCCGCGCGACGCCATCGAGGACATCGTCGAGCCCTACCTTCTACAGCAGGGCTTTCTGCAGCGCACGCCGCGCGGCCGATTGCTCACCGCTCACGCCTTCCGCCATCTCGGTCTGGCGGTGCCGCCGGCCTATTCCGGCAGTCAAGCCAGCCTGTTCGAGGGCGACGAATAGGCCAGCGCCAGCGCTCCGCCGACCGCCTTATGGCTCGATCTTCGATGCCGTTCGCGGCCGCAGGGCGTCATTGACCAGGGCCAGGCAGGTCTCCTGCTCGGGCGCGGTGTCGAATAGAATCCGGTAGACGATCGGAGCGACGATCCGGTCGAGCAGCGCCTGCGGCGGCGGCGATTGTTCGCCGCGAGCCTCGGCCCGCTCGACCATCGCTCCGAGTTGGTCCAGCGTGATGCCGCAGCATCGGATGGCGCTGGTGCCGTCCTTGCTGCCGAGCACGTCGTGGATCATGGCCCGGCCGGGCCCCGAGGCCATCTCCTCGGCGTATTGTACGGCCCATGCTTCCAGGTCCGCGCGCAGGGATCCGCGGTCGGCTGGCGGTTCCTCTTGCCGGAATCGGGCGACGGCCACGTCGGCCAGGAGCTCCGGCAAGCTGCCCCAGCGCCGATAGATCGTCGACGGCGTGACGCTGGCGCGTTCGGCAATCGCCGGAATGGACAGATCGTCTCGGCCGACGGTCTCCAGCAAGGACTTTACCGCGTCATGGACGGCGCATTGAACCCTGCGGCTTCGGCCTCCTGGTCGGCTGGCGGCTGGTGGTGTCACGTCAACTCTCCCTGCGATCGCGCCGCGCGACTTTCGCTAAAGCAAAAATTTTGCTTTAATAGAGGCGCATGATCGGTTACGCATAAAGCGAATTATTTGCTTTTACGGAAGTCCGGTCCTTATGTCCAACGCTCTGTCGTCCTCCGCGATCCCCGCGCGCAAGGTGTGGCCCCTTGTGGTGAAGACGCCCATCCTGATGACGTTTTTCGGGGGAGCCACGGTACCGACGCCGCTCTATCCGATCTATCGTGCCGACTGGCAGCTGTCGTCCTTGGCCATCACGCTCGTGTTCGCGGTCTATGCCATGACCCTTCTGGCTGCCCTGCTGATCGCCGGCTCCCTGTCCGATCATGTCGGCCGCAGACCGGTGATTTTCGCTGCGCTCCTCATCCAGTCCGTGGCCATGGTGGCGTTCATCGATGCGCGCGGCTTTGCGATGCTGTTCGCGGCCCGCGCCGTCCAAGGGGTGGCGACCGGTCTGGCGACCAGCGCTCTCGGCGCGGCCCTCGTCGACGTCGATCGGCATGCCGGACCGTTGATCAACAGCCTTGCTCCATTGGGCGGTATGGCCATCGGCGTGGCCGGAGCCGCAGCCCTGGTCGACTACGCGCCGGAACCCATGCGGCTCGTCTATGTCGTCCTGCTTTGCCTGTGTCTCATCGAAGCCGTTCTGATCTGGCTCGTTCCGGAGGCCGCGCATCGTCGGTCCGGCGCGTTGATGGCCTTGATCCCGCGCATCCGGGTTCCGGCCTCGGCTCGCTATGCGCTGCTGGCACTGACGCCGCTCAACGTCGCGACCTGGATGACCGGCGGCTTCTTCATGTCGCTGATGCCGTCGATCATTAAAGCCTCGCTCGAGGCGGACGGAGCCATGGTGGGCGGCATGGTCGTCGCCGGTCTGATGCTGAGCGGAACCCTGGCCGTGTTCATGCTGCGGCGCTTCGAACCGCACGCGGTCCTGCGCCTGGGCGGAGCGACGATGATGCTCGGCCTGGTGCTGCTGGTTCTCGGGATCAATCTCGGCAATCTCGCCGTGCTGTTCGGCGGGACCGCGGCGACCGGAATCGGGCTCGGATGCAACTTCCTCGGTTGCGTCCGCTCCATCATGCCGCTGGCTGCGCCGTCCGAGCGTGCCGAACTGCTCGCGGCCTATTACGTGGAAAGCTATCTCGCCATGAGCCTGCCGGCGGTCGCGGCAGGCACACTCGCCGGCTTCGTGGGCTTGCCGGCGACGGCGGACATTTATGGAGTCGTGATTTTCGGTCTGCTCGTCATCGGCGCGCTGGCGGCGCGCCGGCTCGCGCCTCAGCCGGTGCTGGCGCGCCAATGACCGGCTTCGTCGTCGAAGCGGCGACCGGCGGCTTCCACCGCCTCGATCGAGGGGCCTGAGAGTTCCTCGCCGGCAAGCGTCATGAGAGCGGCCTTTTCCAGCCGCAGCGCCTCAACCTGATCTTCCGTCCGGCAGACGGACACCACGCTGGCCAAGGCCGCGATGATATGCGTGCCCGCAATGCGATCCTTCGCGGCATACTGGCGAAGCCGGCCGAAGCCGTATTCGAGATAGCCGGCAAAGCCGATCGGTTCGGCGATGACGCGCAGTTTGCCGTCGCCGTCGACGCGCAGCGGGTCGAGACCCGGGCGCCGGGCCATCTCGGCAAAGGCCGCCGCGAGCCAGTCGATGCAGGTGACCGCCGTCAGCGGATCGTTGACCCCCGGCGACAGGGCCCGCGCGGCGATCTCCACCAGTTCGTCGAAGAGGAAGAGAAGATCCTGGGCCGGCGTGCGCTGGCTGCCGAGCACCAGCGTGGTGAGCAGCGCGTCGCGCGCGTCGTCCGTCAAGCGCTCGGCCGGCCAGGCCTCGAACAGCGCCTGTCCGGTGTGCGCGAAGCCGCCGGGGCGGCAGACCAGCCGCACGATCAGATCGTGATCGCGGGCCGCCCGCATCAGCGAACCATAGTGCATGATCTGGATATAGCCGCTGCGCTCGGCCGTCACTTCGGCGTATGGCAGCGGACCCTCGGCTCGCGGATGGCCGGCCCGGAAGCAGGCTGGAACCTGCCAGACCACGTGTTGACGGATGTCCTCGTCGGGCGCCAGGCCGACCTTGGCGGGAAACCGGTTGTCGATTTCGCCGAGCAGGGTCTTGGCGATGTTGGCGATGACGTTGGAGATGTGAATGTTCGAGGGAACGTGGTGGATGAAGTAGATCAGAATGGCGATGGAACCGAGCGCCAGAACGATGGCGCCGAAGATCGCCGTGTTCGGCACGAAGAACTGGACGTTCGACCCGGCGTCTCGCACGCTGCGCAGCACCAGCATCGAATAGACGAAGGTGGCGACGAAGACGCCGAGCGTGACCTGGTTGCCCCGGTCGTTCATGAAGTTGGTCAGCAGTCGCGGGCCGTAGCTGCCGGAGGCGAAGACCACGGCGGCCATGGTCACCGAGAACACCGTACCGGCGACGCCGATCATCGAGCCGCCGATCGCGCCGAGCACGGCCCGCGCGCCGTCCGGCTGGGTGGCGAACAGGAACGGACTGTCGCCGTAGATGTCGGCAGGAAGCCGGAGGTCGAGTTCGATCAGCAGGAAGGCGAGCACGATGGCGCCGAGCGCCATCAGCGAGGGGAGGAACCAGTAGCTTGCCCGGACGCGCTCGTAGGTTTGGAGAAGATATGCACGCACCGGGGCCTCGAACGCGGGGGGAATCTCGATGACCCCGCCATCTAGCGGCGAGACACCGCCGCACAAGGACCGGGCCGCCTCAATGGCCGACTGTGGTGGAAAACAGGTTGATGACGGCAACGCCCGCAAGGATCAGGGCGAGACCGAGAATGGCCGGAAAATCGAGGGATTGGCCTGACCAAAGCCAGCCCACCAGTGCGATCAGGACAATGCCGAGCCCGGACCAGATGGCGTAGACGATGCCGGTCGGCATGGTGCGCAGCGGGAAGGACAGCAGCCAGAACGCCACCGCGTAGCCGAGCACGGCCAACAGGCTCGGTACCAACCGCGAAAAGCTATGCGAGCGGGCCAGCGCAGTGGTGGCAATGACCTCGGCGATGATCGCGGCGAGCAGCAGAAGATGATTGCGCATGGGTTCGCGATCTCCAGACAAGAGGCGCCAAGCGCCTGTGTTCCGATCGCCTCCCACGCTTTTCCTGCCAGATGATGGCGCCGCGTGCAAAGAACGGGTCGTTCTCCGAGGTCGATATCGATGTACAGCGAGGCGCTTTGAAAGAGCGCGGACGACAAAGGCTCAGGCGGGCTTTCGCGCTCGGACAAGCAGAAAGAGAGGCGCCATCCGCGTGTCTGCGATCCGCGGTTGCCGTTCGGCTTGGTCGGTCGTGGCCGATGGCTCGATAAATTGTTCGATCACGAAACCGGCCCGACAGATGAAGTCGACCCATTGGCTCAAGGTGCGATGGAAGCGCGGAACCTGAAACGGCGCGATGCTTTGGCGTTCGCTTTCGGGAGCGGTGGAAAACCACCAGCGCTCGATCTCGCCGTCGACGGCGTCGAAATAGCGACCGACCTCGATGGCTCTGACGCGTCCGTCGGCCTCGCGCAGTACCTTGCGATGGGGTGGCGCGAAACAGGGATGCAGAATCGAGAACTGCAGAAAGCCGCCGGGCTTGAGTACCCGCGCCGCCTCCTCCAATACGCGGGCCTGATCGGGCATGTCCATCAGCGACATGAAGGCGGTCGCGAAGTCGAACGTCGCAGCCGGAAAGGGGAGGGCCATGCCGTCACCAACCCGATAGTCGATGCCCAGCGGTTCCGCCGCTTCCTGCTCCTGGGCATGACGAATGAACGTCGGCGCGATGTCGACGGCCTGCATCCTGGCGCCGAGACGCGCCAGTTGTCGCGTATTCGCACCTTCGCCGCAGCCGATATCGATGCCGCTCAGGCCGTCGATCGGCGGGAGCATGGCGAGAAAGGCCGGCGTGTTCAAGCTATCGCGATAGACGTCGTAGCCAGCCCTGGAATGACGTGTCCAGGTCTCGGCATTGCCTTCCCAATGACGCGCGACTTCATCGTTGTCCATGGCGGCCGCTCCCTCCCAGTCGAGGAAGGCTGGATTAGGCCAAGCCGGGCGGCGGCTCAAGGGCCGGTATGCCTCGCCCGATCCGATTCCGGTCCGCCTTCGAACGCAGAAAAGGCGCGAGCCGAAGCCCGTGCCCTTTCCAGTTCATACGAGTTGATTGGCGCTCACATCTTGCCGATGGAAAAGAACATCGTCTCGCCGGAGGAGTCGTCGACGCCGTCATTGTCGGTGACGACCCAGCCGGTGCCGTCGGCATCGATGGTAAAGCCCTCGACCTTGTCGACGACATAGCCGCCGGTCGCCTTCAGGTCGGGAACGAAGTCGTGCACTTCTTCCTTCTCGACGGTCGGCAATTCGCCGTCGAGCGGCGCCGGGGTGAGGCTGGACAGCGCGACGCGATAGAGCTTCTTTTCCTTGGCCGCCGCGCCGATCTGGTTGTCGCGCTCGACGATATAGACCCAGTCGCCGTTGGCCGTGATCTCCGACAGGCCGACCCAGCCGGTCTCGGCCACATCGAGCGGATAGCGCACGGCGCCCGCCCAGTTTTCGGCCTTGGTGTCATAGGCGAGAAGCTTCACCGAGCCCTTCGGATCGTCCTTCCACTCGCGCTGGATGGCGACCCAGAGCAGGTCGCCCGCCCTGGTGACGCCTTCGGCGCCGAAGCGGGTCGACTGTTCGGTCAGCTCTGCGGGCATCGGCACGGCCTCCGTTACCGCGCCGTCGCCGTCGACGTGCAGGATCTGGTGCGGAATATCCTTTTCCGGGTTGCCTTCCGAGGCCAGCCAGAAGCCGCCTTCGCCGTCCGTGGTCACACCTTCGAGGTCGAGCTTCTCGGCCGGCTCGCCGCCCTCGGTCACCCGGATCGCCCTGGTGATGTGGGCCGGTTTCTGCGTGGCGTCGATCGCGAAGATCGTCGGCTGGGCGCTGTAGAAGGAGTCGCTGACGGCATAGAGCATGCCGGCCTGGTCCGGATCGGCGGCGAGCCCGGACAAGGCGCCCCAGCCGAGCGGCTTCCCGTCCTGATCGTCGGAGACGATCTGCGGATAGGCCGCTTCGCTCTCGGAGAGCTCGTAGATCATGACGTGCGAGCGCGCCGCGCCGTCCTCGACCAGATCCTCCTCGTTGGCGGTGGCGAAAAGGTTGCGGCCCGGGATCGTCACGCCGCTTTCCGGTCCGATGCCGGACGGCAGCAGCTGCGAGAACTCCGGCGTTTCGCCGTTCATGGTGTAGACGCCGACGGCCGAGCCGCGCTCCGACATGACGAAAAGATAGGTGGTGTCGCCGAAGGTGCCGACCGCCAGGCCCTCGGGTTCGACGCCCTTGGCGTCGGAGCGCTTGTCCGGATAGTGGCCGGCGCGGATCAGCTCGTATTCGAAGGCCGGGCCCGACTCGAAGGCGACCGTTCCGTCTTTGTTGAAGATGGTGAAGGAGCGCGAGCCGCCCTTATAGTCGCCTTCGTTGGCCGAGGCGAAATGGTCGTCGTCGATCCACTTGACGCTGTCCGGCTCGCGGCGACGGCCATCCTGGCTGTCGGTGAATTCCAGCTTGCCGTCGTCCTTGGCGTCGATGCCGTCGAGATCGACCGTGCCGGCCGAAAAATTCGCCGTCACTTTGCCGCTCGCCGCATCGACGATGGCGAAGTGGTTGTTCTCCTGGAGCGAGACGACGATCTCGTTCTGATCGTTGAAGTCGACGAACTCGGGTTCCGGATCCTCCGGTGCGATCTCGGCGAGGCCGGTCATGTCGACCGTTTTCATCGTGCCGCAATCGGGCATTCCGTCGGTGAGAGAGATCACCTGCAGCGTGCCGGCCGGCATCTGCGGCATCTCGCCGTCGTTCAGGTCCTCGTCGCGCTCGTTCTCGATGGCGATCGCGACGAAGGCGCCGTCCGGCGAAACGGCGACCGAGTCCGGCTGGCCGCCCAGATCGCAGCTCTCGTCGACGGTTTTCGAAGCAAGATCGATCACCGCCAGGTTGCCGGACGGGTCGGTGTAGCTCTGCGACGTGTTGACGCTAAGGAGCACCTTGCCGCCGGCGACCGCAACCGAGGTCGGCTCGCCGTCAACCTTGACGTAGCCGGCCGGCTTCGGCGCCGCCGGGTCGGTGATGTCGATGAAGCCGACGCCGCCGAGCGGGCTGTCGGAGTAGATCAGGGTATTGCCGTCGGCCGATGCCGCGACGATCTCGGCCGAAGAGGGGGACTTGTTGTCCATGTCGGCGGGGATGTTCTCCGCCACCGGAAACGAGGCGACGCGGTTGAACACCGGCTCGGCCTGGGCGGCCAGCGTCGTCGACGCGAGCAACAAGGTGATTGCCGACAAGGTTCTTGCAGATGCCATCGAGCGACTCCATCGTATCTGGGATGGTGTCTCCAATCATCCGTCTGTTACAGCCCCGTGACAGTCCGGGGCTCCCAGTCACGTCAGGGTTTTCGATGAGCGATGCGTTTTCCGGCCATCTCGTTGATGGCGGACATGTTTTCCCAGTTCGGGTGTATTTCGAGGACACTGATCTGTCCGGCATCGTCTATTATGCCCGCTATCTGCACTTCCTGGAGCGCGGCCGCACCGAGATGCTGCGCCTGAAAGGGATCACGAGCAGCCGGATGGGCGAGGGCGGCTATGGCGAGCCGATGGCCTTCGCCGTGCGCCGGCTAGAGATCGATTACCTTCGCTCGGCCCGAATCGACGACGTGCTGACCGTCACCACGAGGGTCGAGCACGTTTCCGGCGCCCGCGTCGTGCTCGATCAGCGCATCTTTCGCCAGGAGAAGCCGCTGCTCGCGGCGACCGTGACGGTGGTGGTGGTGACCTCCGACGGACGCGCGCGCCGTTTGCCGGCCGCCGTCGCCGCCGCTCTGACGGCGGTCGAGCCGGAGTGAACGCCCCTGTCGACGGCGGTAACCCTCTCTTAACCTTAATGTTGCTTGAATGAAGCGGTGAAAATTCGCGGTGATTCGCACGCCATTCTTTCACCTGATTCAATGGTGAGAAAGCAGCGAGTCGGCGGCGAAGGGCGGTCTGGCGGGACGGCGATCCGGCTTCGTCGCGGGCAGCAAACAGGAATCACGGGGCATTCGGGACCGGCCGGACAGGCACGGCCGTCGACGTGCGAGGGGCATTAAGGCAATGAACGAAGTCGCGCAGTCAGCTTTGGCCGCACCGGTCGGCTCGATATCGCTGTGGGACCTCTTCTGGCAGGCGAGCTTCGTCGTCAAGCTGGTGATGCTCGGGCTGCTCGGCGCCTCGATCTGGACCTGGGCGATCATCGTCGACAAGACGCTGCTCTACGGCCGCTTCCGGCGCCAGTTGAACAAGTTCGAGAACACGTTCTGGTCCGGCCAGTCGCTGGAGGAACTCTACCATACGCTGTCGGAGCGCCATCCGTCCGGCATGGGTGCGCTGTTCGTCGCCGCTATGCGGGAGTGGAAGAAGTCGTTCGAGAAGGGCGCCCGCTCGCCGCTTGGTCTCCAAAGCCGCATCGAGAAGGCGATGGACGTGACGCTGGCACGCGAGATGGACAGTCTCGAGTCGCGCCTCGGCTTCCTCGCTACGATCGGCTCGGCCGCGCCGTTCATCGGGCTGTTCGGCACCGTGATCGGCATCATGACCTCGTTCCAGGCGATCGCCGCCTCCAAGCAGACCAATCTGGCCGTCGTCGCGCCCGGCATCGCCGAGGCGCTGCTGGCGACCGCGATCGGCCTCGTCGCGGCGATCCCGGCGGTCATCGCCTACAACAAGCTGACGGCCGACGCGAGCAAGCTGGGCGGCCGGTTGGAAGCCTTCGCTGACGAGTTTTCCGCGATTCTGTCGCGCCAGATCGACGAGAAGTCGGTGCGCTGACAACGCGGTGGTGAGGCGCGACGTCCGACGTCGCGCCAACGAGTTTCGAGAGGCGCTTGCCTCCAGGCCAAGGAGCCGAAAACCATGGGCATGTCCACAGGCGGAGCCGCATCCGGCGGGGGTCGCCGGCGCAGACACCGCAAGCGGGCGCCGATGAGCGAGATCAACGTGACGCCGATGGTCGACGTCATGCTGTGCCTTCTGATCATCTTTATGGTGGCGGCGCCGCTTCTGACCGTCGGCGTGCCGATCGAGCTGCCGGAAACCCAGGCCAAGGCGCTGAATGCCGAGTCGCAGCCGATCGAAATCTCGGTGAAGCCGGACGGTATGGTCTATATGGGCGAGACGGAGATCGCGATTGACGAGGTCGTGCCGAAACTGCAGGCGATCGCCAAGAACGGCTATAACGAACGGATCTTCGTGCGCGGCGACAAGTCCGCCGACTACGGCACCGTCATGCAGGTGATGGCGCGGATTTCGGCGGCCGGCTTCTCCAATATCGGCCTCGTCACCGCCTCCGAAAAGACGAGCTGATCGACGGCTCCATCATGCGAACCGGTCTCGTCGTCTCCTCCGTCCTGCATGCCGCGGCTCTCTCGTGGGGCCTATGGCACTTCGGCTCGCCCGATCCGCTCGAGGCAAGCTACGCCGAGGCCTTGCCGGTCGAGATCGTCATGTCGGACGTCTTCGAGGGTGTGAAGGGGGAGAAGGAGGCACCGATCACCGACAAACCAGCGCCGACGCCGACGACGCGCCCCGAGACGCTGCCGATGCCGGCCGAAAATGTCGGCGACAACGAGGTCGATCTCGACACGCCGCCCGAGCCTGAGGTGAAGCCGAACGAGGTCGAGCCGCAGAAGGCGGCCAAGGAGCCGCCCGCGCCCGAGCCGCCGCGGGAACCCGAGGAGACCGTCGCGGAAACCGAACCGGAGCCGGCCCCCGAACCCGCGCCCACGCCCGAGCCTGAGCCCGCCGCCGCCCCCGAGCCGCAGCCCGATCCGGTTCAGGAGATGATCGCCGATGCCAAGCCGGCAGAGGAGGCTCCGCCGGTGCCGACCCGCGTTCCCGTGCCGCAGGTCAAGCCTGCCGCGCCGCAGCCGCGCGTCGCCGAGGCCGAACAGCCCAAACCGCAGCCTGCCAAGCCGGAACCGTCGAAACAGGAGACCCCCAAGCCGCAGCCTGCCAAGCAGGACAGCGAGTCCTCGCAGTTCGACGAGGACCAGATCGCGGCCCTGCTCAGCCAGGAAAAGGCCTCGGGCGGCGGCGCCAAGCGCTCCACAGATCAGGCGTCGCTCGGCAGCCGCCAGACCACCGGCTCGGTCCTGTCGCGCAGCCAGCTCGGCGAGTTGCAGGGGATGATCAGGGAGCAGATGTACAACTGCTGGTCGCCTCCGGTCGGTGCGACCGCCGGCAACTCCCTGCAGGTTTCGATCCACATGCGGCTCGATCCGTCGGGCGCCCTGGAAGGCGTGCCGTCGATCGTCAGCGGCGGTGGCGGCGCCGGTGCCGAACGGGCCGCCGCAGAAGCGGCGTTGCGGGCCGTCCGCCGGTGTTCGCCATACAATCTCCCCACAGACCAGTATCAGGCTTGGTCAGAGATCACCCTCAATTTCGATCCCAGCGAAATGTTCTGATGGGGTTGTTTTGTTCGTGATCCATACAGTCAGCGTCCTAAAACGTCTGCAGGCCGGGTCCGGCCGCCGTGCGTTTGCCGTCAGATCAATGGGAAGGTCCCGTTCATGAAGAGAACCGCCCACCGTCTTTTCTCCGCGATGTTTTTTGCGGTTGGTGTCCTGAGTGCCGCATTGCCAGCTCGCGCCGAGCTCACGGTCGACATTACGCGAGGCAACGTCGAACCGCTGCCGATCGCCGTCGCCAGCTTCCTGTCGAATGACGGGGTCGGCCAGCAGATCTCGTCGGTGATCGCGGCCGATCTGTCCCGCTCGGGCTTGTTCAAGGCGATCGATCCCGCCGCCTTCATCGAGCGCAATCCGAGCCCCGACGCCGCGCCGCGCTTTGCCGACTGGACGGTGATCGACGCGCAGGCGCTGGCGGTCGGTCGCGTCTCCCCGGAGGCGGACGGGCGGCTCAGGGTCGAGTTTCGGCTGTGGGACACCTTCGGCAGTCAGCAACTCACCGGCCAGCAGTTCTACACCAGCCCGGAAAACTGGCGCCGCGTCGCTCACATCATCGCCGACGCGATCTACGAGCGGCTGACCGGCGAAAAGGGCTATTTCGACACCCGCGTCGTCTTCGTCGACGAGACGGGACCCAAGGAGCAGCGGATCAAGCGTCTCGCGATCATGGATCAGGACGGCGCCAACGTGCACTACCTGACCAATGGCGACGACCTCGTGCTGACGCCGCGCTTCTCGCCGACGCGCCAGGAAGTGACGTATATGTCGTTCGGCGCCGGTGAACCGCGGGTCTATCTGCTCCAGCTCGACACCGGCCAGCGCGAAATCGTCGGCAATTTTCCAGGGATGACGTTCTCGCCGCGCTTTTCGCCGGATGGCCAGAAGGTGATCATGAGCCTGCAGCAGGCGGGCAACGCCAACATCTATGCCATGGACCTGCGCTCGCGGGCCACGACGCGGCTCACCAACACGGCGGCCATCGACACGTCGCCCAGCTATTCGCCGGACGGCCAGCGAGTGGTGTTCGAATCCGATCGCGGTGGCCGTCAGCAGCTTTACGTGATGAACGCCGACGGCTCGAACCAGCAGCGCATCTCCTTCGGCGACGGCGCGTATTCGACGCCGGTATGGTCGCCGCGTGGCGACCTCATTGCCTTCACCAAGCAGAGCGGAAGCCAGTTCCAGATCGGCGTGATGCGGCCGGATGGCTCTGGCGAACGCATCCTGACGTCGGGCTTCTTCAACGAAGGCCCGACCTGGGCCCCGAACGGACGCGTGCTCATGTTCTTTCGACAGGGGCAGGGGGCCGCAGGCCCGCAGCTCTTTTCGATCGACCTGACCGGATATCACGAGCAGCCCGTCGCGACGCCGAACTTCGCTTCCGACCCGGCCTGGTCGCCGCTGTTGGAATAGTCGCCCGAGGCGCGATACTCTGCGGCGATTCGGATCTCGGCCGGGGAAAACTTCATATCCCGTTAACCGGAACGAGAGTAAACGCTTGGTAGCGGATTTTCATTCCATTCAAAGGAGCTGGCCATGCGCCGGATCACTTCCGTAGCCCGGAGCCACATTGCAATTCCTCTTGCGCTCGCCGCCGCGATGGTTGTGTCCGGATGCGCCTCCAAGAACCAGGCGCTGCCCGACAATGCCTCGCAGCTCGGCCTCGGCGGCGCAGGCGGTGCCAACGGTGCGGGCTACGGCGCCGTGACGCCCGGCACCCAGCAGGATTTCACCGTCAATGTCGGCGATCGGGTCTTCTTCGACACCGATTCCTCGGTGATCAACGCCAAATCGCAGCAGACGCTGGATCGTCAGGCCCAGTGGCTCAACCAGTTCCCGCAATATGCCATCACCATCGAGGGGCATGCCGACGAGCGCGGCACCCGCGAGTACAACCTGGCGCTCGGTGCGCGCCGCGCCGCTGCCACGGTGGAATATCTCGCCAGCCGTGGCGTGGCGGCCAACCGGATGCGCACCATCTCCTACGGCAAGGAACGTCCGGTGGCGGTTTGCGACGACATCTCGTGCTGGTCGCAGAATCGTCGTGCGGTGACGGTGCTGAGCGGCGGAAACTCCTGATCCGTCGCGCTGTCGCGCCGTTCCCCTCTCTGTCGAAAGGCGGTCTTCGGGCCGCCTTTTTTTCGTTGTCCGGCATGGCGGCGATGCGCTAGATCCTATGTCGGCCAAACTTTAGCCGAACTCGGTCGTTCCATGCTAAGCGGTTCCGCCGGTGGCCTGCCCAGGGGGCATGGCACCGTCCGACGCGGTGCACGATTGCGGCCGCAGACATCGAACAGGGAGCGCGCCGATACATGGTCTATCGACTTCTTCACAAGACGTTGCCCGTCGCGGCGCTGCTGCTTTTGATCGGCGGCCCGGCCAGCGCGTTGAACCTGTCGTTCGGTTCCGGCGAGGACTCGGCGACCGCTCCCGCCGCCTCGCCGTCGCCATCGCAGCCTCTGCCGCAGCAGCGGGCAAAGCAGCCCGAGCGTCCGATCCTCCTCAGCCAGATGAGCGATCCGGTCGTGCGCATCAACCAGCTCGAGGAAGAGGTGCGCAAGCTCAACGGCAAGGTGGAGGAATTGTCCTTCCAGCTCCTGCAGATGCAGGAGCAGATGCGCAAGCAGCAGGAAGACAACGAGTTCCGCTTCCAGGAGCTCGAGGGCGGCGGCCAGACGGGGCAACAGCAGCCCTCCGGTTCCGGGCAGACCGGCTCGCTCGAACCGTCCTCGCAGCCGATGGACAGCGACGGCCCCGCAGTGGCCGAAACGGCTCCGGAGCCGCAGGCGAGCGAACCCACCACCCCTTCGGGCCCGGTGCGCACGGTCCTCGGCAGCGGGCTCGACGATTCGAGCCTGGAAAACCTGGGCAACCAGAACGGCGGGGCCTCCGACACCGTGGCCTCGATCGACCCGAAGGATGCCGGCGACCTCTACGATCTCGCCTATAATTATCTTCTGTCGGGAGACTATAAGCTGGCCGAGGAAGCCTTCCGCCAGTATGCCCAGACCTATCCCGACGCCAAGGACGCCTCGGACGCTCAATACTGGCTGGGCGAAAGCCTGTTCGCGCAGGGCGAATACACCGACGCTGCCGAGGTCTTCCTGAATGCCCAGAAGGCCCATCCCGACAGCCGCAAGGCGCCGGAAATGCTGTTGAAGCTCGGCATGTCGCTCGCCCGCCTGGACAATCCCGATACTGCCTGCGTCACCTATTCGGAGGTGTCGCGGCGCTACCCCAACGTCAGCGACAATGTCCGCCAGAAGCTCAAGGATGAACAGAAGGCCGCCAGTTGCGCCGACCGGGGCTGACCGGCCGATCGTGCCCAGCACCCAGGCAAGCAGTGTTGCGGTCGAAGATGCCGCGTTGGAGGCCGAAGAGGCCTTTTTGTTTTTTGACGCCTCCCTGAAGCTCCTGCGCGCGCGCAGGAGCTTCAGGGAGGCGAGCAGGCCGGAGATCGTGCTGGCCGTGTCGGGCGGTCCCGATTCTCTCGCCATGATGGTCTTGGCCGCGGCCTCGGCCGCGCGGCTGGAGACGCGCTTCCACGTGGTGACGATCGACCATGGCCTGCGCGCCGAGTCGTCCGAGGAAGCCCGTTTCGTCGCAGCTATGGCGGCAAGCCTCGGACTGTCGCACGAAACACGTCGATGGGAGCGGGGCGGCCCCGTCTCCGGCAATCTGCAGGCCGAAGCGCGGGAGGCGCGCTATCGGCTGCTGGCCGAGGCTGCCCGCGAACGCGGCGCCGTCGCGATCGTGACCGCGCATCACCAGGACGATCAGATCGAGACCCATCTCATCGCCCGCACCCGCAGGGCCGGGCCGCGCGGGCTCGCCGCCATGCGGCCGATCCGCGACCTCGACCCCGGCCTATCGCTGCTCCGGCCTTTCCTGCAGGTTCCCAGGGTGGCATTGGAGGCGACGCTCCGTCGTCGCGGGCTAGACTTCGTCCGCGACCCGAGCAATCGCGACATGCGATTCCTGCGCGCCCGCATCCGCCGGTCGATCGAGGCGACCTCTCAGCGCCAGTCCATGCTCGACGTGATCGAGGAAAACCGGCGGCGACAGAACGCCTTGGAAGCACATCTTCGTGAATCGCTCCTGCGGTGGCGCGAGACCGGCGCACTGGCGGTCTCGCCGGAGGGTGTGCTGACGCTTGGGCGAGGGGCATTCGCAGACCTTTCGGCCGAACTGGCAGCCGCGTTGCTGGAGCGGATCCTCCTGGCCGTTGGCGGCGGCGCCTATCCGCCGCCGAGAGCGGCCACGGAACGCCTGGGCCATCGACTCCAGACGGTCGGCGGGGCAGGTCGCTGGACGCTCGCCGGGGCGACGATCGCGGCCGGCGAAGCGCTCGTGTTTATGCGCGAGTTCGGCCGCCGGGGGCCGGATGAATTAGCCCTCGAAGATATGGCCGGGAAATCATCGGCTTGTCGCTTCGTCTTCGACAACCGGTTCGATCTCGACCTCGCCGACGCGGCCAGTGGCGCAGGCGCAGTCGTTGCCTTTGGCCGGCTGGGCAAAGGCAACCCGGTCGAGCGCACCTTGCCGGTGCTGATGGACAAACGGGGTGAGCCGCTGGCCGCCCATCCCACGCTCCTGGCCAAGCTGCCGCCGGGGACGCGCCGACTGGCGCTCGCCGAGCGTGTTTCGTGGCGTCTGACCCGGGACCTCGACATCGCCTGGCCACGGTCCCGACATCATCCGAAACCCGGTGCGCCATAAGGCTGAAACCAAAATGCCGCAAAAGCGTCCCATCCGGTTGGCAACCATGATAGCAGGACCTATCTTTGCCCTAGCGCGCTGAAGCAATATCGGCGCGAAACCCGGGACCTGAAATGAATCAGAATTTCCGCAACTTCGCCCTGTGGGCGATCATCGCGCTGTTGCTGATCGCGGTTTTCCAGCTGTTTTCCAGCAGCTCTCCGACCGCAGGCGCGCGCGAAGTTCCCTATTCGCAGTTTCTCTCCGAGGTCGATGCCGGCCGGGTCCAGAAAGTGACGATTCAAGGACAGCGCATCTCCGGCACCTACACGGACGGCGCGAGTCCGTTCCAGACCTATTCGCCTGGCGATGCCGATCTCGTCAGCCGCCTGGAATCGAAGAACGTCCAGATCAACGCCAGCCCGCCCAGCGACAACACCAATCCGATCTGGTCGATGCTGCTGTCCTTCGGGCCGATTCTGCTCATCCTCGGCGTCTGGATCTTCCTGATGCGCCAGATGCAGGGCGGCGCCGGCGGCAAGGCGATGGGCTTCGGCAAGTCGAAGGCGAAACTTCTGACCGAGACGCATGGCCGCGTGACCTTCCAGGACGTGGCGGGCGTCGACGAGGCCAAGCAGGACCTGGAGGAGATCGTCGAGTTCCTGCGCGAGCCGCAGAAGTTCCAGCGCCTGGGCGGCAAGATCCCGCGCGGCGTGCTGCTGGTCGGCCCTCCGGGAACCGGCAAGACGCTGCTGGCGCGCTCGGTGGCGGGCGAGGCGAACGTTCCCTTCTTCACCATCTCGGGCTCGGACTTCGTCGAGATGTTCGTCGGCGTCGGTGCGAGCCGTGTGCGCGACATGTTCGAGCAGGCGAAGAAGAACAGCCCCTGCATCATCTTTATCGACGAGATCGACGCGGTCGGCCGTCATCGCGGCGCCGGTCTCGGCGGTGGCAATGACGAGCGCGAGCAGACACTGAACCAGCTCCTGGTCGAGATGGACGGTTTCGAGGCGAACGAGGGCATCATCCTGATCGCCGCCACCAACCGGCCGGACGTGCTCGACCCCGCGCTGCTGCGTCCCGGCCGCTTCGACCGTCAGGTGGTGGTGCCCAATCCGGACGTGACCGGCCGCGAGAAGATCCTGAAGGTCCACGTGCGCAACGTGCCTTTGGCGCCGAATGTCGATCTGCGAACCATTGCCCGTGGAACGCCGGGCTTCTCCGGCGCCGATTTGGCCAACCTCGTCAACGAGGCGGCTCTCATGGCGGCGCGCCGGTCGAAGCGACTGGTGACCATGCTCGAATTCGAGGACGCCAAGGACAAGGTCATGATGGGCGCCGAGCGCCGCTCGATGGCCATGACCGAAGAGGAGAAGAGGCTGACGGCCTATCACGAGGCCGGTCATGCCCTCGTTGGTATCCATGAGCCGTTCAACGATCCGCTCCACAAGGTGACGATCATTCCGCGTGGCCGCGCGTTGGGCGTGACCATGAACCTGCCCGAGCGCGACCGTTACGGCATGCGCAAGAACGAGATGGAAGCCCGTCTCGCCATGATCTTCGGTGGGCGCGCCGCCGAGGAGATCATCTTCGGGCTGGAGAACGTCACCACCGGTGCGTCCAACGATATCCAGCAGGCCACCAACATGGCGCGTGCCATGGTCATGGAATACGGCATGAGCGATAAGCTCGGCCGACTGCGCTACAAGGAAAACCAGGATGAGGTCTTCCTCGGCCATTCGGTGTCGCGCCAGCAGCATATGTCCGAAGACACGGCGCGGCTGATCGATTCCGAGGTCCGCGGCATCGTCGAAGAGGCCGAAAACAAGGCGCGCCGGATTCTCCGGGAGCATCTCGACGAACTGCACATCCTTGCCAAGGGCTTGCTCGAATACGAGACGCTGTCGGGCGACGAGGTGCGCGATCTGCTGGCCGGTCGGCCGCTGACCCGGGACATGGGCAACGACACTCCGCCGTCCCGCGGCTCGGCGGTGCCGAAGGCCGGACCGGCCAAGCCCTCTGGCCCTCGCGGTGACGGCGAGCCGGAAGGCGGGGGTCTGGAGCCGCAGCCGACGGCTTGACCGGACGATCGTCAGTCCGATGTCTGAAACGGAGCGGCCCGCAAGGCCGCTCCTTCCATATCAAGCACCCGGAATCGTCCGTCCGGCTGAAGGGCAATACGGCTTCCGGTGGTGCGCGATTTCCTTCAGAGCGACACCCTTTGTTATTTTGTTCGGCTGACAATGGGCGTTAAGGGCATTTTCTAAAGCGTTGTTCGAGATCGGCTTCAAAGCCGGCAGGGCGAGCGGCGGCACCCCGGTTCGCGGCAGGGCCGCGACAATCATGACGGGTCTTTGGGATGAGCAGAAAATACTTCGGGACGGACGGCATTCGCGGTCGTGCCAACAAGCATCCGATGACGGCCGACGTGGCCATGAAGGTCGGCATGGCCGCCGGCATCAGTTTCCGTCGCGGCAGCCATCGCCATCGCGTGGTGATCGGCAAGGACACGCGGCTGTCTGGATACATGCTGGAAAATGCGCTCGTCGCCGGCTTCACCGCGGCGGGGCTTGACGTCATGCTGCTGGGTCCGATCCCGACGCCCGCCGTCGCGATGCTCACCCGGTCGCTGCGCGCCGACATCGGCGTGATGATCTCGGCCTCGCACAATCCCTTCCATGACAACGGCATCAAGCTGTTCGGGCCGGACGGCTACAAGCTGTCCGACGAAATCGAGCTGACGATGGAGGCCCTGCTCGACCAGGATCTTTACGGCAAGCTGCCGGCAGCCTCCGATATCGGGCGCGCCAAGCGCGTCGAGGGCGACATCTATCGCTATGTCGAGTTCGTCAAACGCACGCTGCCGCGCGATGTGACCCTGCACGGGCTCCGGGTGGCGATCGATTGCGCCAACGGCGCCGCCTACAAGGTGGCGCCCCAGGCGCTTTGGGAACTGGGTGCCGACGTCGTCGCCATCGGCACCACGCCGAACGGCACCAACATCAATCTCGACTGTGGTTCGACCCACCCCTCGGCGCTCCAGGCCAAGGTGCACGAGGTCCGCGCCGATATCGGCATCGCTCTCGACGGCGACGCCGACCGTGTCATCATCGTCGACGAAAAGGGCCAGATCGTCGACGGCGATCAGCTGATGGCGGTGATCGCCGAGACCTGGGCCGAAGACGGGCGGCTCGCGGCCGGCGGCATCGTCGCGACGATCATGTCCAATCTGGGCCTCGAACGCTTTCTGCAAGATCGGAAGCTGCAGCTTGCGCGCACCAAGGTCGGCGACCGCTATGTCGTCGAGCACATGCGCGAGCACGGCTACAATGTCGGCGGCGAGCAGTCCGGCCACATCGTCCTGTCGGATTTCGGCACCACCGGCGACGGCCTCGTGGCGGCGCTGCAGATCCTCGCGGTGGTCAAGAAGAGTGGTCGCAGCGTTTCCGAGGTGTGCCGCAAGTTCGAGCCGGTGCCGCAGATCCTGAAGAACGTGCGCTTTTCATCGGGCGAACCGCTGGAACGTGACACCGTGAAGGAGGCGATCGACAACGGCCGCCGCAAGCTCGGCAATACCGGCCGGCTGGTCATCCGCCCCTCGGGAACCGAACCGCTGATTCGCGTGATGGCGGAAGGCGACGATCTCGGCCTGGTCCGAATCGTGGTCGACGACATATGCGGCGCCCTCGATCAGGCCGCAGCGTAACGTCGGGTGTATCAATCATGGTGAAGCAACTTTTCCGGTAAACTTACTGTTAACCATGTCCGTTTACTCTCTTCTTTCAGGCGGCCCGACGAGCCGTCTTTTGTTAGAGACGATCGGAGTGGACGATAATGAACCGGCTTTCCGCCATCACCATGCTGGCGTGCGGTCTGATGGTGGGAGTTCCCGCCGCACAGGCTGCCGACGTCATCGAAGAACCCATCTACGTTGAGCCGGTGCCGCCGGCACCCGATACCTCGGGTTGGTACATCCGCGGCGATGTCGGCTACGTCTTCAAGTCGAAGACCAGCGGCGACTACTATTTTTACAACATCCCCAATCCGGGCATCGACTCGCACGAGGTCTACGACAGCATCGAACTGCAGGACACGGCGAGCTTCGGCGGCGGCCTCGGCTACCGCTTCAACGAGTACCTGCGCACCGACGCGACCCTCGACTATTTCCGCACGGACGTCGAAGGCTCCAGCGAGTGCAGCTATCTCGTCGAGATCGGCTACGGCCTCGACCCGGTCGATAACGATTGCGGCTACGACGATCAGGCGAAAGCCGACGTCTGGCTGGCGATGGCCAACGCCTATGTCGACATCGGTCACTTCGGTATGGTGACCCCCTATATCGGGGCCGGCATCGGCGCCGCCTACGTCGACTACGACGACATGACGAGCACGATCTCGTGCAATGGTGCGGCCTGCGACGCCTCGGGCATCTATAGCAGCACGCAGCCCGGCGAGTCTTCCTGGCGTTTTGCCTCCTCGCTGATGGCGGGCGCGACGTTCGACATCACGCAGCAGCTGAAGCTTGATGCCGGCTACCGCTACACTCGCATTAATGGCGGCGACGCCTTTGGCTATGACGACGAGGATGCGGCGGCGGGTGCCAGCGGCGTACAGGGCCACGACGACGGCTTCGACATCCATCAGGTGCGCGCCGGCCTGCGCTACGAATTCTTCTGATCGAATCGCCGGCTGATCCGGCGCTATCGGAAATGAGGGGCCGCAGCCTGGAGAGGGCAGCGGCCTTTTTCGTTGGGTGGCGCGCACGGCCGGGCGCACGGAGGGGAGGGCGTCGTTAAGCGCTCGTTAGGGTTAATCGAGCGTTAAACATTTTGCGTCACTGTCGAAGACGAAGGCCGATCCGGGAAACGGCCGCAACCGCATCGAGGAACGAGCCGATGAAGACATCCCTCACGCCCTGGCTGCTGTCGGCGGCCGCGCTTTGTGTCCCGCTGGGATCCGCGACCGCTGCCGACATGCTGACCACGCCGATCTACGAAAGCGTTCCCGAGGTCGTTCCCGTCGAGGTCGGCAACGGATGGTATCTGCGCGGCGGCGTCTCCTACGACATCGAGAACGAGACCGACGCTGTCGACGTGGACGAGGGCTTGGCTTTCGGAGCCGGCGTCGGCTACCGTTTCACCGATTATCTGCGCGGCGATCTGACCGCCCGCTATTCCAAGCTCGACGTCGACAGCGATCGGCTCTCGGTGGATGAGATGGAAACCTGGGACCTGATGGCCAATGCCTATGTGGACCTTGGAACCTTCGTCGGCTTCACGCCCTATGTGGGGGCGGGTGCCGGTGGCGTGAACGTCTCCTACGACGATGGCGATACCTATGACTCCGATTGGCGTTTCGCCTATGCGCTGATGGCGGGCGTCGCCTACGATATGACCCGGAACCTGACGCTCGACGTCGGCTATCGCTATCTCGACGTCGAGGAGCACGATTCCGACTGGGGCGATGCCGTCCAGCATCATTCCGTCGAGGCCAATCTGCGCTATTCGCTCTGGTAGGACGCGCTCCCAGACGCAATTCGGCAACGGCGGGGCATGGCTCCGCCGTTTGTCTTTGCCGACGGGGGGGCGATCGAAGCCGCATCCGGAGCACTGTTAACAAATGGTTCAGCTTACCCGTGAAGCGTTCTATTTACGGATTCGGCGTAGGGTCCGGCGCAGTTCGTCCCTTCCATCGGAAAACTTCATCCATGAGCCTGAGTATTCCCCGCAAGCTGGCATTGCTCATCGCCCTGGCGGTCGTGCTGACCACCGTCGCCTTCGGCGTCCAGCTGTGGTCCTTGAACAATCAGATCTGGTCCGACCGGGAACAGATGCTGAAGGGCCAAGTCGAAGCCGCCGTGGCGATCGTCGACGGATTCGCCAAACAGGCCGAACGGGGCGAGATCTCGAAGCAGCAGGCGCAGGAAAACGCCAAGAACGCGCTGCGCGCGATCCGCTACGGCAACGACGACTATGTCTTCGCGCACACTTTCGACGGCTATACGATCATCCATCCGAAGCCGGACCAGGAAGGGAAGTTCGGCTGGGACAATGTCGACGCGAACGGCAAGTACAACACGCGCGAGATCATCACCCATGCCAAGGAAGGCGGTGGCTTTACCGATTATGTCTGGCCGCGTCTCGGCAGCGACGTGCCGGCTCCCAAGCTGGCCTATTCGATGAGCTACGAGCCGTGGGGTTGGTCGATAGCCTCCGGTCTCTATGTCGACGACCTGCAGGCGCAGTTCAGCACCGAATTGTACAAGTCGTTGGCATGGCTCGCGGGTATCCTGGTGCTCCTCGGCGCCGGCGCTTGGCCGATCGCGACGAGCATTTCCAGGCCGCTAGCCCATCTCACATCCGTCATGCGGCGGCTCGCCGGCGGCGACAAGGCGGTGGAGGTTCCCTATCTCAAGCGGCGCGACGAGATGGGGGCGATGGCCGGCGCGGTGGAAACCTTTAAGCAAGCCGCAATCGAAAAGGACAGGCTGGAGGCCGAGGCCGAGACGGCACGCCGAGCCCAGGACCGGCTGAAAGCCGAACAGGAAGCCGCCGATCGGGCCAAGGCCGAGGAGCTTCGGGCTTTCGTCGCTGACGTCAAGGGTGGCTTCGATCGCCTCTCGGGCGGCGACCTCACCGTGCGCCTGGAGCGCCCCGTTGCGCCTGAATACGAGGAGATCCGCAGCCAATTCAACGGCACGGCCGAGAAGCTGGAGACGACGTTCGGCTCGGTGATCGGCTCGATCGGCTCGATCCGCTCGGGTCTGGACGAGATCAACACCGCGACGAACGACCTCGCCCAGCGCACCGAGCAGCAGGCGGCCGGCCTGGAAGAGACCACCGCGGCGCTGACGGAAGTGACGCGGGCGGTGAACGAGACGGCCGAAAGCGCCGGCCGTGCCCAGGCTTCGGCCCAGACCGCGCAGAAGAACGCCGAAAAGGGTGGCGCCATCGTCGGGCGCGCCGTCGAGGCCATGGCGGCGATCGAAAAATCGTCCGAGGAAATCGGCAAGATCATCGGCGTCATCGACGAGATCGCCTTCCAGACCAACCTCCTGGCGCTGAACGCCGGCGTCGAGGCGGCCCGCGCCGGCGAGGCGGGCAAGGGCTTCGCCGTCGTGGCGCAGGAAGTCCGCGCCCTGGCCCAGCGTTCGGCCGAAGCCGCCAAGGAGATCAAGGAGCTGATCTCGCAGTCCTCCGAGCATGTCGGTCAGGGCGTCGAGCTGGTGACGGCGTCGGGCAAGAGCCTGGAGGAGATCGTCGCGGAAGTCGCCGCGATGTCCTCGGAGGTCTCCGAGATCGCGCGGACGGCGCGCGAGCAGGCCGTCAGCCTGAAGGAAGTGTCGACCGCTGCCGACCAGATGGACAAGGTGACGCAGCAGAACGCGGCGATGGTGGAGGAAACGACGGCGGCGGCCCAGACGCTGGCGAACGAGACCGACCAGCTGGCGCAGCTGATCGCGCAGTTCCGCACCGCGGCCTCGGCCGGCCATCAGGCGCAGGGCGCGCGCACCGCGCGCCGCCAGTCGACCGTTCCTGCCTCCCGTCCGGCCAGGCCGGCGCCTCGTCCGGCCGCCAAGCCGATGCCGCAGATGAAGGCGACCGGCACCGGCGGTGCTGCGGCCAAGCCCGCCGCCGTCGAGGACAGCTGGGAAGAGTTCTGAGACCAGCCGTGGCCGCCATCCTGTCGGCCACGAATCCTGGAGACCCCGCTGCCGGCCGGTGGCGGGGTCTTTTGCTGTTTCCGAACGAAGCATTGGAGAGCGTCTGCAAGGCCAGCGCTTGCCGAGCGGACGGAGCGTCGCGAGAACGTCGACAGTGTCACCGCTTTGCCACTTGCCGTTTCGGCGGTGGTCGCGTATCAACGTCAGCGGGACACCCCTCCCCAACGAGGGGCACCTATCTGAAAGGGTAGTTACCATGACGACTGTCGCCAAGCCGGGCGTGTATCCGGCCAATCCCCGTTTTTCTTCTGGACCCTGTGCGAAGCGACCCGGCTGGTCGTTCGCGGCCTTGCAGGATGCGGCGCTCGGACGCTCGCATCGCGCCAAGGACGGCAAGAGCAAGCTTGCCCAGGCAATCGACGAAACCCGCGAAATTCTAGGCGTGCCCGCCGACTACCGAATCGGTATCGTGCCGGCGTCCGACACCGGCGCTTTCGAGATGGCGATGTGGTCGCTGCTCGGCGCCCGAGGCGTCGACGTGCTGGCGTGGGAATCCTTTGGCTCCGGCTGGGTGACGGATATCGTCAAGCAGCTTCAGATCGCCGATGCGCGCACCTTCAACGCCCCCTATGGCGAGATCGTGGATTTCGCCCAGGTCGACTTCGATCGCGACGTGGTCTTCACGTGGAACGGCACCACTTCGGGCGTGCGGGTTCCCGACGGTGAAGTGATCCCGGCGACGCGCCAGGGCCTGACGCTCTGCGATGCGACGTCGGCCGCCTTCGCCCAGGACCTTCCCTTCGACAAGCTCGATGTCGTCACCTTCTCCTGGCAGAAGGTGCTCGGCGGCGAAGCGGCGCACGGCATCCTCATCCTCAGCCCCCGCGCGGTCGAGCGGCTGGAGACCTACAAGCCGGCCTGGCCGCTGCCGAAGATCTTCCGCCTTACCAAGGGCGGTAAGCTGATCGAAGGCATCTTCAAGGGCGAAACCATCAATACGCCGTCGATGCTGTGCGTCGAGGACTATCTCGACGCACTGGCCTGGGCCAAATCGATCGGCGGCCTGGTCGCCTTGAAGGCCCGCGCCAACGCCAACCTCGCGGTGGTCGAGAAGTTCGTCGAGACGCGGCCGTGGATCGGCTTCCTGGCCAAGGACCCCGAGATCCGCTCTAACACGTCCGTCTGCCTCACCTTCACCGATCCCGAGGTCACGGCACTGCCGGACGCCGAGCAGGCGGCCTTCGCCAAGGGCGTCGCTACCCTTCTGGAGAAGGAAGGCGTGGCGCTCGACATCAACGCCTATCGCGATGCCCCGGCAGGGCTGCGGATCTGGTGCGGCAGCACGATCGAGGCATCCGATCTCGAAGCGCTGATGCCCTGGATCTGCTGGGCTTACGAACAGCAGAAGGCAGGCCTCGCCAAGGCGGCGTGATCGTCGGGGGCGACGAGCTCGCACGGGGCAGGGCGCAATCCGGCGAAGCGGCGTGGGACCGGGTCATGAAGCTATCATCGACCAGAACACGCAGCTTCGTCGCCGATACCTCGGCGCTCGTCGTCTTCTTCACCATCACCAGCGGGCTCAACGAGCGCTTCGTGGCCGATATGACCTGGGATCAGGTTTTGGTCTCTCGCTCCATCGGCGCACCGTTGATGGTGCTGACGGCACGCCCCTACGGTCTGTGGCGGGACTGGCTCCTTGCCCGGATCAGTCCAGCGACGCCGTGGATGACGCTGGCAGCGGACGGCTTGGCGCTCCTGGCCTTTCAGGTGCCGATCTATGTCGCCATCATCGTCGCGGGTGGTGCGCAAGGGTGGGCGATCGTCAAGGGCGCTGCCGGGTTTGCGCTGCTGATGATCGTTCTCGGCCGCCCCTACGGCCTGTGGCTCGATTTCGTCCGCCGTCTCTTCGGCCTGGCAGGGCCGGGCCAGAAGCCGATGTCGCTGGGCGGCTGAGCCTCCGAGTATTCCGGTCGGACCGCGATCGCGGCCCTCCGTTTTTCGCTTTTCGAACGTCAAACCGGGACGCCGTCGTCCCTTTCATCTCGACAGGAGGCCACCCATGGCACCGCGCGTTCTCGTTTCCGACAAGCTTTCCACGACCGCCGTGCAGATCTTCAAGGATCGCGGCGTCGACGTCGACTATCTGCCCGACGTCGGCAAGGACAAGGACAAGCTGCTGGAGATCATCGGCGAATATGATGGCCTTGCCATCCGCTCCGCCACCAAGGTGACGGAAAAGGTCATCGCAGCGACCGACCGGCTGAAGGTGATCGGCCGCGCCGGCATCGGGGTCGACAACGTCGACATTCCCGCCGCTTCCCGCAAGGGTATCATCGTGATGAACACGCCCTTCGGCAACTCCATCACGACGGCCGAACACGCCATCGCACTGATGTTCGCGCTGGCCCGGCAACTGCCGGCGGCCGATGCCTCCACCCAGGCCGGCAAGTGGGAAAAGAACCGCTTCATGGGCGTCGAGATCACCGGCAAGACGCTGGGCATCATCGGCTGCGGCAATATTGGCTCGATCGTGGCGACGCGCGGCGTCGGGTTGAAGATGAAGGTGGTTGCCTTCGATCCCTTCCTGTCGGCGGAGCGTGCCGCGCAGCTCGGCGTGGAGAAGGTCGAACTCGACGACCTGTTCAAGCGCGCCGACTTCATCACGCTGCACACGCCGCTGACCGACAAGACCCGTGGCATCATCGACGCGGCGGGGATCGCGAAGATGAAGGACGGCGTGCGGATCATCAACTGCGCCCGCGGCGGCCTCGTGGTCGAGGCGGATCTGGTCGAAGCCCTGAAGAGCGGCAAGGTGGCCGGCGCCGGCATCGACGTGTTCGAAACCGAGCCCGCCAAGGAGAGCCCGCTCTTCGGCCTCGACAACGTCGTCTGCACGCCGCATCTGGGCGCTTCGACCCAGGAGGCGCAGGAGAACGTCGCCCTGCAGGTCGCCCAGCAGATGGCGGACTATCTGGTCGACGGCGCGGTCTCCAACGCGCTGAACATGCCGTCGATCACCGCCGAGGAGGCGCCTATTCTGACGCCCTTCGTGCGTCTGGCGGAAATCCTGGGGTCGTTTACCGGCCAGGTGACGGAAAACCCGATCGAGGAAGTCGAAATCCTCTATGACGGCGCGCCGGCCTCGATGAACACCAAGGCGCTGACCAGCGCGGCGCTGGCCGGGTTGCTGAAACCCCTGGTCCAGACGGTCAACATGGTCTCGGCGCCGATCATGGCGAAGGAACGGGGCATCAGGCTCTCGGAAGTGCGCCGCGACAAGACCGGCGTCTTCGACGGCTACATCAAGGTGACGGTGAAGACGGAGAAGCAGACGCGCTCCATCGCCGGCACCTGCTTCCAGGACGGCAAGCCCCGCTTCATCCAGATCAAGGGCATCAACATGGAGGCCGAAGTCGGGCGCTACATGCTCTACACGACCAACCAGGACACGCCGGGCGTCATCGGCCAGCTCGGCATGACCTTCGGCAAGAACGGCGTCAACATCGCCAACTTCCAGCTGGGCCGCGACGAGCAGGGCGGCAACGCCATCGCGCTGCTCTACCTCGACGAGGAGCCGAGCGAGGCGTTTTTGGCGCAGATCCGCGCGCTCGACGCGATCGGTCAGGCCAAGCCCCTGGTCTTCGACATCTGAGATCGGATCGATCCGATCCGGTTTAACGGGTTACGGCGTCCCGCGCGGGTGGGGCGCCGTTTTCGCGTCCGGCTGGGCGTTTCTCCGTCCGGCATGCTCGGCCAGCGTGATGCCGCACAGGACGAAGGCGAGGGCGGCGACGTGATAGAGCTGAAGCTCCTCGCGAAGGACGATGACCGACAGGGCCGCGCCGAAGATCGGCACGAGATTGACGAAGAGATTCGCTCGATTCGCACCGATCGATCCGACACCCTGGATGTAGAGCGTCTGTGCCAGCAGCGAGGCGAAGACGCTGGTGTAGAGGCCGACGGCGAAGCCCTGGGCATCCGGCAGTCGCGCGTTGCCGCTCCACCATTCGAAGGCGGCGAAGGGGATGGCGGCGATCCAGGCGCTTGCCGCCAGCATAAAAATCAGGCTCAGCCAATGGATCGGGGGGCGAAACCGGAGCCCCACCGTATAGGCGGCATAGACGAAGACGGCGATCATCATGATCGCGTCGCCGCGATTGAGTTCGAGGGCGAGCAGCGTCCGCAGTTCGCCGTGCGACGCTGTCAGCATCACGCCGACCAGCGTCAAAGCGAAGCCAGCGATCTGGAGCGGCGCCACGCGTGCCCGAAACAGCACGAAATTGCCGAGAAAGACGATGAGCGGCATCGCCGACTGCTCGATCGTCACGTTGATGGCGGTGGTGTAGGTCACCGCCACGTAGAAGATGGCATTGAACAGGGTGAAGCCGGTGGCGCCCAGCGCGAACAGCACCGGCAGGCGCGGCAGGATCATCGGCCAATCGCGGCGCACATGCCCGAGCGCGAAGGGCGCGATCAGCGCCACCGACAGCGACCAGCGCAGCAGGGTCAGCATCATCGGCGAGACGTGGCCGACGGCAAGCTTGCCGGCGATCGCGTTGCCGCCCCAGAAGAGCGTGGTGAAGACCAGAAGGACGTAGGGATGGCGCATGCGGGACAACATCGCTCCCGTTTAGCCGTCTATCGCGGCGCCGCAACCCATGAAGCGGCACCGGACACACCTCGATCGCCGAAAACGGGAAATCGGTGAGCCGCGGCAAAGAAGACGGCTTGCCGGCTCGCGTCGCGGCGCAGCCTTCACTATAAGCTTTGCCGTAACGCGCGGACATCGGGCGCACCGCCGCCCGGAGGAGACACCATGGCAAACGTCGTCGTCATCGGATCGCAATGGGGTGACGAGGGAAAAGGCAAGATCGTCGATTGGTTGTCGGAGCGGGCCGACGTGGTCGTTCGCTTCCAGGGCGGGCATAATGCCGGCCACACCCTGGTCGTCGACGGCGTGTCCTACAAGCTGTCGCTGATGCCCTCGGGCGTCGTGCGGGGCAAGTTGTCGGTAATCGGCAACGGGGTGGTCTTCGACCCGCATGCCTTCGTCGCGGAGAAGAAGCGAATCGAAGAGCAGGGCGTGACGATCCGGCCCGAGACCCTGCGCATCGCCGACAACGCGGCGCTGATCCTGTCGCTGCACCGCGAGCTCGACGCGATTCGCGAAAGCTCCAACACCGGAACCCGGATCGGCACCACCGGACGCGGCATCGGCCCGGCCTACGAGGACAAGGTCGGCCGCCGCGCCATCCGGGTCATGGACCTGGCGAACCTCGAAAGCCTGCCAGACCGCATCGAGCGGCTGCTGGCGCATCACAATCCGCTGCGCCGCGGACTGGGCAAGGAAGAGATCGAGGCCTCGACGATCCTGGAGGAGCTGACCTCGGTCGCCGATCAGATCACGCCCTATATCGATCGCGTCTGGCGGCTGCTCGACGAACGCCGGCGCCGGGGCGATCGTATCCTCTTCGAGGGCGCGCAGGGCACGCTGCTCGACATCGACCACGGCACCTATCCCTTCGTCACCTCGTCGAACACGGTGGCCGGCCAGGCCGCGGCCGGCTCGGGTCTGGGCCCCGGCAGCACCGGCTTCATCCTCGGCATCGTCAAGGCTTATACGACCCGCGTCGGCGAGGGGCCGTTTCCCACCGAGCAGGTCAACGAGGTGGGCCAGTTCCTGGGTGAAAAAGGACGCGAATTCGGCGTCGTGACCGGGCGCAAGCGCCGCTGCGGCTGGTTCGATGCGGTGCTGGTGCGCCAGGCGGTGGCGCTGAACGGCCTGCACGGCATGGCGCTCACCAAGCTCGACGTGCTGGATGGTCTCAAGGAGATCAAGATCTGCGTCGGCTACAAGCTGGATGGGCAGGAGATCGACTATCTGCCCGCAAGTCTTGCCGACCAGATGCGGGTCGAGCCGATCTACGAAACCTTGGAGGGCTGGCAGGAGACCACCGCCGGAGCGCGCCGCTGGAGCGACCTTCCGGCGCAAGCCGTCAAATATGTCAGGCACATAGAGGAGCTTGTCGGCGCGCCCGTCACGCTTTTGTCAACCTCTCCGGAGAGAGAAGACACGATACTTGTTCGTGATCCGTTTGAAGACTAGGGTTCTAACCCTTTCAAGTACAGGCGAGTGACTGCAATCCATGGCGGACTTGGGCGCGGTTCTGCGCAAGACCATCGACGGGCTTCCAAACGCGACGCCGCAGCTTCGGGCCAAGGTTTACGAAAAGGCCCGGGCCGCCATCGTGCGACAGATCGAAGCGGCCAATCCGCCGCTGCCGGACGGCGTGGCCGAGGCGCGCCTCACCGCGCTGGAAGAGGCGATCGGCGAGACCGAAGACCACTACCTTGCCCTCGAGGCCGCGCCGTCCGAGCCTGAACCGGCGCCGAAGCCGAAGCCGAAGCCGAAGCCGGAGCCGGAGCCCGAGCCGCAGGACGTGCCGGTTGTGCCTGCGCCGATCGTCGAGCCGAGAACTGCGGCTCCGCCGCCACCGGCCGCGCCGGTAAGGCGGCCGGTGCCGTCGCACGACGAGCCGGTATCCACCCCGGCGCCACCTCCGATGCCGAGGTCGCCCAATCCTGTGGCGCCGGCGCGCGCAGAGCCCGCGGCCGAGGCATCCCGTCCCGCCGGCGCGCCACCGTCCTGGGCCGCCCGACATCCCGAATCGCGGCCCGAGCCGGCGGACGATGCCGGTTGGAACGAAACGCGGGTGCCCGAAGGCCGTAGCACATCCCGCGAATACCAGCCCGCCGATCCCTACGAACCCACCGGCCCCTATGAGGATCGGGACGAACCGGACTCCGGCGTCGCCGTCTTCGATACCGAGCCGGAGGAGCCGGAGAACTATCTTCCGGAGTCCCATCCCTATGCCGTCAGCGGGATGGAGAACCGCTATCCGTCCGAGGCCTACGAGGCGGAGCCCGAGGATCGCGACGAGGTCTATGACGACGAGGACGACGACGTCTATCGATCGGAGGGCATTCCGCCCGCCGATATGGAAGGCCCGCGCGCCGTTCGGCGCTCGTCTGCCCGCGGCCTCATGGTGGGGCTGGTCGTCGTCCTGCTTTTGATCGGCGCCGGCGCGGCGGCCTGGGTCACGCGCGACCTGTGGCAGGGCTATCTGATCGACTCGGATCAACGGCCGCAGGAGGTGGCGACGGGTACGCCGCCGCAGGCGGCTCCCAACGTCGTGCCTTCGACGCCGACACCTAGCGAAGAGCCCGCCGATGAGCCGGCACCAATGGTGCCGCCCCCGCCCTCCGAGCCCGCGGCGCCCGAAGCCGAGACCGACAGCGCGCCGCAGGCCGAGCCCTCCACCGACGTCGCCGCCGTCGAGACGCCGCAGCCGCAGCCGGATTCGAACCGCCGCTTCACCCAGAGGCTTCTGCCCGACGGTACGGAGGTGGACGAGGGGCCGGCGGTGGACTCAAGCAACGCCTTCGACGAAGGAACGAACATCGCCGCTGCCTCGCCGGAGCCGCTGGTCGAACCGGTGCCTGGTCTGGCCGCGACGCCGGCCGCGCCCGAGCCGTCGCAGACCGAAGAGCCCGCCGAGGTAAAGCCGGATCCGGATGAGGCGGATGAGGCCGAGGAGGCGCCGGCCGCCACGGCGGCCGTTCAGCCGTCGACCGGCCCGCAGGCCCAGGCCGTGCCGGTGGCCCAGCAGGTGATGTTCTACGAGGAGCGCTCGGAGAGCGCGCCGGCGACTCAGCACAGCGGCCAGGTCGTCTGGAGCCTCGTTCAGGAGGCCTCGGACGATGGCGGCAAGACCGAGCCGGCCATCCGCGCCGTGGCCGACGTGCCCGAGGAAAACATCAAGATGACGATGATGATCCGGCGCAATACGGACGTGACGCTGCCGGCCAGCCATGTGATCGAGCTGACCTTCGACGTGCCCTCGGACTTTGCCGGCGGCCAGATCGCCAACGTGCAGCGGCTGGCGCTGAAGCCGACCGAACAGTCGCGCGGCGAGCCGCTGGTGGGCGTCGCCGGCAAGATCTCGGACGGCTTTTTCATCATCGCCCTCAACGATTTGGACGAAGCGATCGAAACCAACCTTCAGCTTCTGAAGAACCAGGAGTGGATCGATATTCCGCTGGCCTATTCGAACGGCCGCCGTGCGCTGATTTCGGTCGAGAAGGGCATCCCCGGCGACCGAGTCTTCAGCCAGGCCTTGGACGCCTGGGCCGCCAAGACCTGACGGCTCGATCGCCACTCTTCCTCGACGTCACAAAAAAAGCCGGCCTTCGCATTGCGGGGCCGGCTTTTTTTGATGTTCCGCTGCTTCACGACCGTAATGGCGAAAGGTGAAGCATGTATGCGCTGGCTGGGCCGGCGCGGAAGAGCGTCAGGCCTCCGCCGCCTCCAGCGACTGGCGTTCGACCTGGGCTGCCGAATCGCGCACGGCCTTCTGTACCTTTTCGAAGGCCCGGACCTCGATCTGGCGCACCCGCTCGCGGCTGATGTCGAATTCGCCCGAGAGAGCCTCGAGCGTCAGCGGATCCTCCGACAGGCGCCGCGCCTCGAAGATTCGACGCTCACGGTCGTTGAGGACGTCCATGGCATTGTGCAGCAGGCCGCGGCGCTGCTCCAACTCGTCCTGTTGAGCCAGGACGTCCTCCTGGCTCTCGGACTGGTCGACGAGCCAATCCTGCCATTCGCCCGATTCACCTTCCGTCGCGCGGATCGGCGCATTGAGCGAGGCGTCGCCGGTGAGCCGGCGGTTCATCGACACGACCTCGTCTTCCGAGACACCGAGCTGAGTGGCGATCTCGTTGACCTGCTCGGGACGCAGATCGCCTTCCTCCAGCGCCTGAAGACGGCTCTTCATCTTGCGCAGATTGAAGAACAGACGCTTCTGGTTGGCGGTGGTGCCCATCTTCACGAGGCTCCACGAACGCAGGATGTATTCCTGGATCGAGGCCTTGATCCACCACATCGCATAGGTGGCCAGACGGAAGCCGCGTTCGGGATCGAAGCGCTTGACCGCCTGCATCAGGCCGACATTGCCTTCCGAGATGACCTCGCCGACGGGCAGGCCGTAGCCGCGATAGCCCATGGCGATCTTGGCTACCAGGCGCAGATGGCTGGTCACCAGCCGGTGCGCGGCGTCGCGGTCGCCATGCTCGGCGTAGCGCTTGGCCAACATGTATTCTTCCTGCGGCTCCAGCATCGGAAACCGCCGAATCTCTTCCAGATAGCGGGACAATCCGCCTTCGCCGGATGCAATGCTCGGCAAATTCATTTGGGCCATAATGCACCCTCCATAGATAGAACCGCTTCGGAACCGAAGCCGGTTTAGCTGCGCGAATTGCCGACGGGCCAATTCGCGCTCAATTTTTCAAGCCTGAAATGATGTCGACTTATTTCTCGTCGCAATTGCGGCCGATGCGGGAATTTCTCGCTCGCAACTCGCGCCATCACGCATAATTGTGGCCGCATTCCGTCACTTAGACAAGATAGGAACTATCGAGGGCAATAACAAGTTCCTGCATGTCGAAAGGAATTTTTGTTTCGAATGCAAGGCGTTGGCCGGTTACAGGGTGAACGAAGGCCAGGCGGAAGGCGTGCAGCGCCTGCCTCCTGAAGGCGGCCAACTGCAGGGCGCTCGCGGGATCCAGTTTGTTGGCCTTGGTTCGAAATCCCGCGCCATAGACATCGTCACCGACGAGCGGATGGCCGATATGGGCCATGTGCACGCGGATCTGGTGGGTGCGCCCGGTTTCCAGCCGGCATTGGACGAGACTGGCAATATCGGACCCGAGGGATTGCAGAACGTGGTAGCGGGTCACCGCATGGCGCGCGTCGGCGCGGCCGGAGGGGCTGACCGTTCGTTTGGTGCGATCGGCGCTGGAGCGGCCGAGCGGCGCGTCGATCGTGCCGACTGCGGGGGAGGGGATCCCCCAGACCACGGCTTGATAGGACCGTTCCAGGCGACCGTCGCGGCCGTGCGCGGCAAACTGCTCGGCAAGGCCGCGATGGGCCACGTCGGACTTGGCCACGACCATGACGCCGCTGGTGTCCTTATCGAGGCGATGCACGATCCCGGGCCGCCGCACCCCGCCGATCCCCGAGAGGCTCTCGCCGCAATGGGCGATCAGCGCGTTGACCAGCGTTCCCGTCCAGTTGCCCGGCGCGGGATGGACAACCATTCCGGCCGGCTTGTCGATGACGATCAGCGCGTCGTCCTCGAACAGGACACTGAGCGGGATCGCCTCGGGCTGAGGCATTGGATCCTCGGGCTCCGGCACGACGATGGCGACGGCATCGCCGGCCGCCACCTTGTGCCGGGGCAACCGGACGATCGCGTCCGCGATGGTCACGGCGCCGGCCTCGATGAGCGACTGGATGCGGCTGCGCGACAAGTCGGTGCCGACACGCTCGGCCAGAAAGCGGTCGAGGCGCACGCCGGCCGCGTCCGCTTCGACGACGAAGCGGCTTGCCTCGATCTCAACCGGGCCTGTAGGACGGGTGCCGATAGGATGCTCCCAGGGCTTGCGATGACGATGAACGAAGACGACGAGACCGAAAAGCTGCTGGACCCGGCAGCCGAACGTCTGCGTCGGCGCATGGTTCGCCTTCTGGCGGTCTCGACCGGCATCATGGTGATAGGGCTTATGACCGTGGTCGGCGCCATTGTCTACAAGGTGAGCGAACCCTCGTCCGAGGGAGCCGGGGCGGGCCGGGCCACGCCATCGGGGACGATGGCCATCGAACTGCCTGCCGGGAGCCAGCCGCGCGATATGGCCCTCGACGGCAACCGCGCACTGATCCGCGTCGAGCACGAGGGGGGCGAAGGTCTGATCCTGGTCGATTTGACCACCGGCGGGGTGCTGGCGCGTTACGACTTTCAACAGACTCGGTGACGATCCCGTCGCAGCGTCGAAAAGCGCTTGCGTTGATGCAAGGTGCCCATTATATCGACGCGCACCGGCCCGCTCCCATCGTCTAGCGGTCTAGGACGCCGCCCTCTCACGGCGGAAACAGGGGTTCGATTCCCCTTGGGAGTACCATTCGCCCGGATGCCATTGGAAAGCGCCGACAGGCGCTTTTTTCATGTTCGGCGCGAAGCTTCCCGACAGGGCCGAATACGTTCCGCGAGCCCGCGACCGTGTCTCTGCCATTGCCGCGCCGCGCCCCGTGCGCGCGAAAACTTTGTTCGCTTCCCAGCGCTATGGTCATTGCTCGTTAACCCAACCGAGCCATTCTCCAGATGC
Source organism: Consotaella aegiceratis (assembly GCF_036541425.1). Lineage (NCBI taxonomy): Bacteria > Pseudomonadati > Pseudomonadota > Alphaproteobacteria > Hyphomicrobiales > Aurantimonadaceae > Consotaella > Consotaella aegiceratis. The sequence goes on along the minus strand of NZ_JAZHFT010000020.1, from coordinate 8,197 downwards.
CGGTGCGTTTGCGTAATCGCTGGCCTCCAGAAGCCCCGCCAGCCCGATCGAGGATGGCGGGGCTTTTTTGTCGGATCCAACCGCCATGATGAGGCGAGAGCCTTCGGGCGCGACCGGATCTCGGCTGTACGCCTTGCCTCAGAATGATCATCCACCTTGCCGCACGGACGCTCTGCGCGTCGCCGGCCTCACGGCGAGTGCTCCGGTGCCGTTCCTCTCACGAAACCGTCACGCTCACTGATTTTTCGGTTTGAAAACTTACAAAACCAGCTATCTTGATGGCAAGATGGCCGATCTGCCGGCCGATCCGCGGGCGTTTGCCCGAATGAAAACAGCAGACGCCGGGGAAGGATCGACGTGACGGACACAGGCCTTGAAAATCCGCCAAGCCATCACGCCGCGCCATCGGCTGACGTTTGGCGAGCGGATCTCGAGCGGCTCGTGCAAGCGGGCTTCAACGACCTTTACGGCAGCCGACCCATCAACCACCGCCAAGCCGTCGAACTGATCGACATGCTTTGGCCCGAGCTCCAGGAGCTTTACCTCAACAAGCCGTAAAGACGTCTTCGATCTCGCTTTGCGTGCCGAGGGAATTCGACTTCAGCTTGTCACGCACGCAAGCGATGGTTCGCTCCATCGTCGACAGGGCGGACTTCATCTCCTCGAACTCTTCGAGCAGCACGCGCTGCTGTTCGTCCAGACGTTGGAGAACCACCTCCAACTGATGCCGCTCGCCCCCCGGCTGGGCGCGCAAGTCGATCATCTGCTTGGTTTCCGCCAGCGAGAATCCCAGCTTCTGGCTGAGCAGAACCAGCTTCAGCCGTGCCCGATCACGCCGGCTGTAGAGCCGCGTGTTGCCCTGGCGTTCGGGGTTGATAAGGCCCTTGTCCTCGTAGAAGCGAAGCGCACGGTGCGAGACGCCGAATTCCGTTGCAAGGTCTCCGATTCGGTAGAGACATTCCTCGTGCATTGTCGACCGTTCGTCTTTCATCTCGGTATTCCAGCCGCGACTGTCCTGCTCTCTGAGTGGCAGGTCAATTGGTTGAAGTGTTACAAATGTTTGCCCCGCTTCCCAATTTGACTCCGATCTGAGGCAGTTCCGGGGCATGGCTCCATTGTTCTGGCCACTCCGTGCCGGGCGATCGATTCGTCCACGGAAACTTGGATGAAAGAACTCCGGCTTACGATCCTGCCTGAAACAACCGGCGGGGGCGTGGAATGGGACGAAAGATGACGGCGAGCGGCTGGATTCTGGCCGCCGGGCTGGCCGTGGCCTGGATCGGTCCCGGAAAGATTGCCGGGCCCGCCGCCGACCTGGCGACCGGGTCGATCCCCGAGGGCTGGTCGACCTGGATGCCGCGCTCCCTGATGCCTTCGAAAAGCGCGGCGGGGCGGTCGGTCCGCTCGCCCGTCACGGCATCGACACCCATGCAGGCCGCCTCGTCGCGCGCCGTACCCACTCGGATCGTCAACCCGCCGGCGCCGCATCTCGCACAGCGGATACCGGCTGCACGCGGCACGGGCTCGCCGGAGCAGGCGAAAGCAAGCGCCGCGTCCAAGACTGCTTCAGCCCCGGCCGGCAAGCTCCACACCGTCCCGTTGCCGGGAAGCCGCCCCCTGATGCGGCAGGCGAGCGGCACGCCGAAATCCGCGCGGACTGTCGAGAAGCGGATCGCCACCGCCGAACCGCAGACGCCTCAGCGCGCCGGGGTTCCAACGCCTCCGGGCGCCGTGCCGCTGGGTACGTACACGGTCGGACAGCGCTATGCGCCGACCGGCGGCGTCGCAAGCTTCTATGGAGCCTTGCCGACGCCTCCCGCGCCCATCACGGGTTCGATCCGGTAAAGTCCGACCGATCTGGTGCGTCGGGACGGGTTGCAGGCAAACTTTTTGGCCTCCTGAGAGTTATGGGTCCACCTTGACCCACTTTCGATCGGGTAGACCCATCAGAACCCGTCTCATCATCGCGATCATCATCTATGGCATGATTCAGGCCGTTGTGTTCGGCGCGGCGACCATCCTCGTTCTGTCCTTTCCGTCCATCAACGAAGCCTGGAACTGGCTGATGCCGACAGTCACGGTGCTGAGCTTCATCGTCGCCGTCCCGATCGCCTGGATGATCGCACCGCGGCTGCAGACGCGCTATTGGCGACGGCGGCAGCGCTTGCAAAGCTGAGGCTTGCGCGCGGCAGCGAAACTGAGCCATCAAGCGGCCCAGAATGGCCCTGTTGATCTCTGTCACCGACCCGCGCGACCCTCGGATCGAAGTCTTTCGCGATATTCGCGAGCGCGACATCGTCGGGCGCCGGGGATTCATCGCCGAGGGCACGGTGGTTCTCGACGTCCTGCTGTCGTCGGCGAGCTTTCGTCCGACGGCGCTTCTGATCTTGAAGAATCGCCTGAACGGCCTGGCGGACCATCTCGACCGTCTGCCGGACGACGTTCCGGTCTATGTCGCCGAACGGGAGGTGATCGATGCGATCGCCGGCTTTCCGATTCATCGCGGCGTGCTGGCCCATGGCGAAGCTGTGGCCGAAGCGCCCGGCCGACCGGACGCGCTGCTCGACCGGCTGGCGGGGGAGGGGGCGGTCGTGGTCGCCCTCGTGGGACTCGCCAATCACGACAATATGGGAGCGGTCTTTCGGAATGCCGCGGCCTTCGGCGCCGGCGCCGTGCTGATCGACGAGACCTGCTGCGATCCGTTCTATCGCAAGGCGATCCGGGTATCCGTGGGGCAGGTCTTTCGCGTGCCGCTGCTGCGCTTCGGACCGGCGGAAGCGATGATGGATGCCTTGACGCAGACCGGGTTTCGCCGTCTGGCGCTGTCGCCGGCCGGCCGCATCGCCGCCGACCGGCTGCACCGGGCCGGGCCGACGGCTCTCGTCCTGGGAACGGAAGGACGCGGTCTGCCGGACCGGATCATGACGACGGTCGAGACGGTCAGGATCGATATCGCTCCCGGCGTCGACAGCCTAAACGTCGCCACGACCTCGGCGATCGTCTTGCATCGGCTCTATCGTCCGGCCTCGGATCAGCGCTGATCTCCGTCGCCGATGCCGGCCGTCTCGTCGGCGTGGTCCGTCCCGCGACGAAAGCCCGGAGGCGGAAGCTTCTGCCGATCCCGCTCGGCCAGCAGGCGAACGCGCTCGGCCAGGCTGGGGGGCTGGCCGGGCTGGGCCGTCCCGTCGCCCTCCGCCATCATTTCCGACAGGGGCGAGGAGGGTCCTTCGGCCAGCGCCGTCAGCCGGATCACGCGCGCCGCGATGTCGCCGATCCTCTCGCGGATCGCCTGCTCCTCGGCGGAATCGAGCGAGGTCCGCAGGTCGCGTGCAAGGGCCGATCGAAGGCGGCGTCCGGCGCTGGGCACGCTCGGCGCGTCGGTATCGGCTGCGGCCGGTTCGCCATCCCGTTCGGCCAACCGATGACGCAGCCGGGCGATCTCTTCCTCTCCGTCCGCCACCAGTCCGGCCAGCCGCTCGAGCTTTTCTCCGAGATGCCCGGTGTGGGACTTTTCGCGCTTGAAGTTGGCATCGAGGCCGGCCGCCTCGCTGCGCAGCCGCTCGGTGCCGTCCTGCAGCTCGTGGATGCGGCGTTCGGACGTGCGAAGCTCGTCGGACGCCTGCTCGAGCTTGGCCTCCAGAGCGATGACCGTCATCTTGCGCTCTTCCGCATAGCCCGCCAGTTCGCGTAGCCGTTCCTCCAGCGCCGCGATCTCGCCGACGCGTTCGGCCAGGTCGTCCCTGGTCTCCTGCAGCGAGCCGGACAGACGCTCGTTTTCATTCTCGCGCGACGCCAGCAGTTCGCGCAGGGCGGCCAATTCCTCTTCCAATTCGTCGATGCGCCGTTCGAGGTTGCGCGCCTGCGTGCGCAAATCGGCATTCTCGACCGCGATCCGCCCGGCGGCGGCGCGCTCGCGGGTGGCGCGCTCCAGCGTCTCGGTCGCCTGGATTTCCTGTCGACGGACGGTCATCGCCGCGCGAGCGCGTGCGGCGTCGACCTGGGCACGGGCCTCGTTGCTGGTCGTCGGAATCGCCGCTTCGAATTCGCGCCAGGCAAAATGCTGCGCCTTGCGCCACACCAGCGGCGCAATGAGCAGCGCCGCGAAGCTCGCAACCAGGACGCCGAGCAGAAAGACGAGGCCAAGGAAGACCATGGCGAACCTCTGGCAGATCAGATGCCGAACGCACGACAGGGCGGGACCAACGCATCGGTCCCGCCACCGCATGGCCGATCGGCCGGGCTACAGTCTATGGCCGCTCGAACGAACCGCCACGGGGCTGCGCCGATGCCTGCCGCTCAGAACGGATTCCAAGTCGGCATCGGCGTGATCTTGAGATAGCCCAAATTGAGCCCAAGGCGAGCGCCGATGCCGGTCTTCACGGGAACGATCATGATGTTGTCGCGCTCCAGCACCGTCATGCCGACGCCGCCGACCAGGTAGGCGCTGCCGGTGACACCGCCGAAACGGCCGTACATCGCTTCGACCGAGGGAAGGTTGTAGACCAGCATCATCGTCCGGTTGCCATCGCCGCCGACGTCGAAGCCGAGCGACGGACCCTGCCAGAAGACCTTGTGTTCACCGGCATTCTTGGTGAACAGCGTGCCCTCGCCGAAGCGAAGGCCGGCAAAGAACGCGCCGGTCGCTTCCTCGCCCAGGATATAGCCGTTGGGCAGGCCATACTGCTGAAAGGCTCTTTCGATCAGTTGGGCCAGGCTGCCCGATGTCGAGCCGAAGAAGCGGTGGCCTTCAGCGACCACTTCGTCGAACGTATAGGTCGTCTGCTGAGCGCGAGCCGGCGCACCGCCGGCAGCCACGCCCGTAAGCGCGAGGAGCCCTGCCAACAGGAGGTTTCGCAAGCAAGAACGGAGGCGAAGCATGGGCTTTCCTTTCGAGGATTCCACGAGTTTGACCGGCAGCCGGACGTCAACAAAGCTCCGCCCGGCGCGATCCTCCGGCCCCATTGGACCAGATCATGGTTTCCAACTGCCTAATGGAATCGTGAACATTCGAACCGGCGCATCAGCCATCTGTTGACGGATTCGCCTGGTCGACTCATTTTGAGCCGCCTGCACGGCGCCGCGATTCGGCCAGCGCCGTGCCCATCAGTGACGATCGGATTCATCATGACCAACCTTCCCGATGTATCGGCCGCGGATCTGGCGGCCCTTCTCGCGAGCCGACTGTGCCATGACATTATCTCGCCGGTGGGAGCGATCCAGAGCGGGCTCGAATTGCTCGAGGAAATTCCGGATGATCCCGACGCCATGGCGCTTGTCCGCAGTTCGACGAAGAGCGCCGTGGCAAAGCTGCAGTTCGCCCGGATCGCATTCGGCGCCTCGGGATCGACCACCGCCTCGCTGGACCTGGGGGACGCGCGAGGCGTGGCCGAGGGGTTCATGGCCTTCGAACGTCCGGCTCTGTCGTGGACGGGAGAACGGGCCTATGTGCCGAAAAACATCGCCAAGACCTTGCTGAACCTCGTCTTGGTCGCCAATGCCTGCCTGCCACGCGGCGGCACCGTGGACGTCACGGTCGAAACGCCGGAAACCGAGCCCCGTCTGACCATCGTGGCCACGGGGCCGAGGCTGCGCGTCCCCGACAAGTTTCTGGCCATGTTGGACGGCAACGGGCTGACCGAGCCGCTCGATTCCTACGGGATTCAGCCTTACTACGCGCTGCTTCTGGCCGAGGAAGCCGGCTTGTCGATCGCTCTTTCGGTGGGCGAGGACAGCGTCACGCTGGTTGCGTCTCCGGCAGCGTAAGCTCAACCGGAACTTTGTCAGATTCACTGAAAATTACCGATATCGGGCAAGGATAATGCAAACCGGCCGCGTTAACGTGGCCGTCAGCGTCGTTGTTTGGCGCGAGACCACGGATCACGCGAGGCTCGCATGCACACCTGTCTAGTCGTCGACGAATCGGAAGTCATCCGCAAGGTCGCCGCTCGCATCATGTTTCAGATGGGCATGATGGTCGACGGGGTCGGGTCCGCCGAGGAGGCGCTGCAGCTGATCGGCAACGACACGCCGCCGGACCTGGTCATCGTCGCCGCGACGCTGCCCGACCGGCCGGGCGAAGAGCTCGTTCGCGCGATCCGCGAGTTGAAAGGCGGTCGCGATCCGGTGATCCTGGCGCTGCTGGTCGATCCGAACCTGGGCAAGATGACGCGCTTCAAGCGGGCCGGCGCCACCGGTTTCATCTTCAAGCCGTTCGATCGCGAGCGTCTGACCGCCTGGCTGGCGCCCTATATGGGCGCGGCGGCGTAGGGTCTCGGGCCGAGGCCGCCGCGACCGGCTCGGACGAAGACGATTGGTCGATCGGGACCCGGGAGGGGCTGCGAGCGGGCCGGGGTCCGAAATACGACGAGACCCGGGCTCCATCGCGTGGAAACCGGGTCTGGATTTATGGGGCAAGGGCAGGGGAGAAGGGGTGTCGTCCAACGCTCAGGCGGCGCGGGTATCCTGTTCCGGCTCGCGCAGCACGTAGCCGCGGCCCCAGACCGTCTCGATATAGTTCTTGCCGTCGGTGGCGGTGGCCAGCTTCTTGCGCAGCTTGCAGATGAAGACGTCGATGATCTTCAGCTCGGGCTCGTCCATGCCGCCATAGAGGTGGTTCAGGAACATTTCCTTGGTCAGCGTGGTGCCCTTGCGTAGCGACAGGAGCTCCAGCATCGCATATTCCTTGCCGGTCAGATGCACGCGCTGGCCGTTCACCTCGACAGTCTTGGCATCGAGATTGACGGTAAGGTCGCCGGTGATGATGACCGACTGGGCGTGCCCCTTGGAACGGCGAACGATGGCGTGGATGCGGGCGACCAGCTCGTCCTTGTGGAAGGGCTTGGTCATGTAGTCGTCGGCACCGAAGCCGAGACCGCGCACCTTGTCCTCGATGCCGGCCATGCCGGACAGGATAAGGATCGGCGTCTTCACCTTGGACAGGCGCAGTGTCCGCAGCACCTCGTAGCCAGACATATCGGGAAGATTGAGATCCAGCAGAATGATGTCGTAGTCGTATAGCTTTCCGAGATCGACGCCTTCCTCACCAAGGTCGGTGGTATAGACATTGAAGCTTTCAGATTTCAGCATGAGCTCAATGCTCTGAGCTACTGCGCTGTCATCCTCGATCAAAAGAACGCGCATTACTTCTTCCCCTTAGCCGCCCCACCGAAAGCCACAATTCCGGCAAGATTCTTTGCTCCATGCACCCCATGACAGTTCTTGTCATGGAATGGTTAACAAAAAGTCTTTGCCCATCATAGGCAGCTTTTCGCGGCGGTAGCCGCACATTGATAGCCGACGCCCAAACTGCTCCTTTGTGACAGCTTTCGCTTTTTGCGGAGCCCGCTCGACATTGCGGTGTTCGGACGGGATCGATTTACCCGGCCTTAAATCCTGACCCCTATGATTAACGGTGCGCGTAAATAGACGGTTAAGAGCATTACCTCATGAGGCTTGCCCGAAACCGCCGTGTGTCGTGAAAAGGGGATTGCCGCGGCCGCGGTGCGCCCCCGAGAGTGGGATAGCAAGATGAAGCGGGACAACCTCGTGCGCCTGACGCGCTTCAAGGTCAACGAGAAGCGTCGACAGGTCGAGCAGCTCGAACTGATGATGGTCGAGTTCGAGAAGATGGCGACCGATCTGGACACCCAGATCGCCAGCGAGGAGAGGAAGTCGGGCATTACGGATGTGACGCACTTCGCCTATCCGACCTTCGCCAAGGCGGCGCGGGCACGGCGCGACAATCTGATGAATTCGGTCAAGGATCTGCGGGTGCAGATCAACGCCGCGCGGATCGCGCTGGAAGAGGCGGAGGCCGAACTCGCCAACGCCGAGAAGCTGGAGCAGCGCGACCATGCACGCGACCAGGACGACCGGCGCCCCTTGAGCGCCTGACAGCGCCGTCCGCCTTTCAGCGGGCGGCATTTTTTTCTGGTGTTGCCTGCGTCGAGGCGGTCCCATCGGGCCGCCTTTTATTTCATCGAAAAAAACCTCCACCTCTGGTGGAGGAGCAGATGGGTTCGACACCGTATAAAAGAAACCTCCGTGCTTGAGCCACGAAGTGGGCAAGAGCGGAGGTCATAGTGGACGATAACCATCTATCCCACTCGACGTGGGACTGCAAATATCACCTCGTATTTGCAAGTAAATACCGAATGAAAAGGCTTTATGGAGAGTTGCGCCGTGAATTGGGCGATCA